>DASRDL010000066.1:0-3013 GCA_035652635.1 Hyphomicrobiaceae bacterium
CGCCTTCGACTTCTGGCAATACTGGCGCAACACGGAGGATGCCGACGTCCCCCGCTTCCTGAGACTTTTCACAACGCTGCCCATGGCCGAGATCGCCCGGCTCGCGGCGCTGCAGGGGGCCGACATCAACGAGGCCAAGAAGGTGCTGGCGACCGAGGCCACCGCCCTGCTGCACGGGCGGGAGAAGGCCCTGGCCGCGGCCAGGACGGCGCAGGAGACCTTCGAGAAGGGTGCGGCAGCGGCCGGCCTGCCGACCGTGGAGGTGGCCGCCGGCGAGCTGGCCGCCGGGCTCGGCGTGCTCAGCGCCTTCGTGCGCGCGGGCCTCGTCAAGTCCAACGGCGAGGCGCGCCGCCAGATCGCCGGCGGCGGACTGCGCGTCAACGACGAGCCCGTCAAGGACGAGAAGGCGGCGCTGACGGGCAGCGACGTGCGCGACGGCGTCATCAAGCTCTCGCTCGGCCGCAAGCGGCATGTGCTGCTGAAGGTGGCGTGATCGGCAGGGTGCGAAAGGCGTCAGCCGCATCGCACCGATCCGGGGCCGCCGCAAGATCGGTGCAATTCAGCTTCGCCTCTTGCACCCTACGCGGCCGTGCGCGCATCGCACGACAGCCGGGCGCCTGCGCGGTGCAATTCGGCTTCGCCTCTTGCACCCTACGCGGCCGTGCGCGCCTCGCGCGACAGCCGGACGGTTGGGCGGTGCAATTCGGCTTCGCCTCTTGCACCCTACGCGGCCGTGCTCGCATCGCGCGATTGGCACCCTGCCGGGCCGCGCCCTATACTGCCCGCCCTTGCAGCCATCGCGGAGCCATCATGGTCGCCTTCAAGGACCTCTGGTACCGGCACCCGGCCAACAACTCGACGCAGTACCCCTGCATCGCACCCCACACCCTCACCAACATGGAGGGCAAAGTGGTCCACCAGGGCTTCCCGGTGTTCGGCAACCAGTGCTCGATCCGCATGGGCGTGTGCCTGAAGAATGCCGGCGTCACCAACGTGCACACGGCCACCTGCGGCGTGCACGGGCCCGAGGAGCAGCACTTCATCCGCGCCGCCGACCTCGCGCGCGCGCTCGCCGGCGCTTCCATCGAGGGGGTCGGCAAGGTGGAGCGCATCACCGGCGCCGACGCCGCCCACTTCTACGGCAAGCTCTACGGACGCACCGGCATCATCTACATCCAGGACTACTGGAAACGCCACGGCGAGACGACGCCCACCGGCGACCACATCGACGTCTGGAACGGCTATCGCTCGTCCACCAAGTGGCTGATGGAATGGTTCTCCTGGCTCGGCTACTACTCCAACTACGTGCAGGCCAAGGAGATCTGGTTCTGGGACGTGAAGTAGGGCGTAGGGTGCAAGAGGCGAAGCCGAATTGCACCGATCCAGCGGACGACCGGCGCAATGCGGCTTCGCCTTTGCGCAATACGGGCCTCATCCTCGGAGCATTTCATGCGCTATGTCGTCGCCATGGCCGTGGCCATCGTCATCACCTTCCTGGTGACGGTCTTCATCAGCCAGCCGCTGGCGAACTTCGTGGTCGACCGCTTCACCTTCGAGAGCCCCGACGAGGTGGCCGACCTGCACGCGGCCGTCTACATGGCGAGCAACCTCGTGGGGCTGCTGATCGGCTGGGGCGTCGGCTGGATCGTCGGCGGCCGCCTCGTGAGCCCCCCGGCGCCGCCCGCGTGAGGCGGCTCGCCCGATCGGGCGGCGGCGTGGCGGAGCCCCTCAGGCGGGCTCCTTGCCTCCGTACTGCAGGACCTTGACCTTCTCCAACGTGACGAGCCCGCTGCCGATCATGCCGTTGAGCACCGGCAGGAACGCGTCGATCTTGTCCTCGGCATCGACGATCTCCACCACGATGGGCAGGTCCTCCGACAGGCGCAGGATCTTGGCCGTGTGGATGCGGCTCGACTTGCCGAACCCCATGGGCCCGCGCAGGACGGTGGCGCCGGCCATATGCATCTCCCGGGCCTTGAGCACGATCGCCTCGTAGAGCGGGACGTGCCCCGCCTTCTCGTCCTCGCCGAAGAAGATGCGCAGCAGAACGGCGTCGCGTGGAACTTGCATGGTCACACCCATTTGAGCGCGTTGAGATTGCCGGCCAGCAGATGGCCGAGCCACACCGCCAGCATGCACAGCACGACGGAGGCGACGACATTGAGGCTGGCATAGAGCCACTCGCCGTCCTGCATCAGGTTGAGCGTCTGCAGGCTGAACGAGGAGAAGGTGGTGTAGCCGCCGCACAGGCCCACCATGACGAACTGCCGGGCCGTGGAGCCGACCAGCCAGCGGCCGTCCGGGCCGGTGATGGTGGCGAAGAAGCCGATGATGAACGAGCCCACGACGTTGACGATGAGCGTGCCCCAGGGGAACGTCTCGCCCATGAGCCTGGCGGCAAGGCCGGAGCACCAGTAGCGCGCCACCCCGCCGAGGGCGCTGCCGATTGCGATCCAGACGTAGCTGTGCATGCCTCTCTCCGTGTCGGCCTTGCATTTCACCACCACGACCGTGCCGGGGGCCAGCCCGGCGAGCGCGTTATCCATGCGTGCTCGTCCGCGGGCAGCCAGGGCCGCCACGGACGAGCTCGGCGCGAGCGGGCACGAAAAAGCCGCCAGAGGCGGCCTCGGAGACGCACTCCTACCGCCGATCTCGCGCGATAGGAGTCATCAGCCCTTGCAGGCGGTTACGGGGAACTCCATCCCCGGCGCTCACGCTTACAGGCCGGGCGGGCGCGTCGCAAGGGCCGGGAGGTGACCCAAGACGCTTGACCGCGGGCGCGTTTCGCGGCTCACCCTTGCCTCATGAGCATCGAAGCCCTCACGGTTCAGAGCAGCGAGGCCGGCATGCGGCTCGACCGCTGGTTCCGCGTGCATTTTCCCGACGTCGGCTACGGGCATCTGCAGAAGCTGCTGCGCTCGGGCCAGGTGCGGATCGACTCCCGGCGCGTTGCGGCCAATGTGCGGCTCGAGGCCGGCCAGCAGGTGCGGGTGCCGGCGATGCTGCGCAACGC
>DASRDL010000067.1:0-4705 GCA_035652635.1 Hyphomicrobiaceae bacterium
CGGCTCGGGCCGCGCGCCGTGCGCCAGGTCGAGCGCATCGGGCCCTATCATCACGTGCACCGTCTGGCGCCGCTGACGGAGATCAGAGCCGCCGACGTCGGCGACGTGCCCTTCCGCAGCCGCTTCAGCCTGGAGGAGAGCCACGCCGACATCGAGGCGTTCTTCACCAGGATCGCGGCGGCGGGCGTGGCGCCGCTGAGCGTCGGCGGCGACCATTCGATCACCCAGCCGATCCTCGCCGCTCTGGGTGCCGAGGCACCGCTCGGGCTCGTGCATATCGATGCCCACTGCGACACCGGCGGACCCTTCGAGGGGTCGAAGTTCCACCACGGCGGGCCGTTCCGGCAGGCGGTGCTGGCGGGCGCGCTCGATCCGGAGCGCACCATCCAGATCGGCATCCGCGGCGGGGCCGAATACCTCTGGGAGTTCTCCTACGCCAGCGGCATGACCGTGATCCACGCCGAGGAGTTCGCCCGCCTTGGTCTGGAGCGCACGATCGAGCGGATGCGCGCGGTGATCGGCAGCGGTCCCGCCTACATCTCCTTCGACGTCGACAGCCTCGACCCGGCGTTCGCGCCGGGCACCGGCACGCCCGAGGCCGGCGGGCTTTCGACGCGCGAGGCCATGGAGCTCGTGCGCGGCTGCGCCGGGCTCGACATCGTCGGCGGCGACGTGGTGGAGGTGGCGCCGCAGTACGACGCCACCACCGCCACGGCTCAGGCCGGCGCGCAAATGCTGTTCGAGATCCTGAGCGTGGTGACGCTGGCGAGGCTGCGGCGCGCGAAACCCTGAGCGAGCGACGGGCCCGGGTCGCTCACGTCTCCACGTGCTGGCGGTGCAGGAAGCGGCGGTCGCCGCGCGGCAGCCTGGCGCGCCGGACCGACGGCCGCAGGCGCGCGATACGCATCATGGCCTTGGCGTGCGGGCTCATGGTGCCGGCGCCCGCCAGCCGCGTCGTGTGCGGGCCGATCAGACTCAGCAGGCGCGCAAGCTCCGGCTCGCGAATGCCCAGCTCGTCGAGATGGCGCAGCGTGCTGACGAGGTAGTCGAGGTTGGCGCCGGAGAGCCCGACGGCGCCGTGGATCAGCCGCGCCGCTATGGCGAGCGGCAGCCGGCCGGCATAGTTGGGATGGGCGCGCTCGACGATGTAGGCGAGTGCCAGGACTTCACGGCGTGGGCCGTTGGTCAGCTCGACCGGCACATGGGCCTCGCGATAGACGCCGCTCACCTGCTCGCGCGCCCGCAGATAGCGCCGCGTTGCCGCCGCCCTCGCCGCGGCCACGCGATAGGCGATGCCTTCGCAGGAGCCACCACGGTCGAGACCGAGCACCAGCCCCGGCCGCTCCCGCGTGCCGCGGTGGTAGACGGAGTAGATGCAGAAGCAGCGCCGGAATCCCGTGAGCCGCGCGTGCTGCGCCTCCTCGTACTCGAACCCCGGCCGCCACATCAGGGAGCCGTAGCCGAACACCCAGAGGTCGTGGCCAGCGGATGTCATGTGGCCCTGTCGCTGAGCCCCCAACGACTGCAGCCCGATCGCCCTTCCCTCATGCCGGCCCCTCACTCCGGCCCTCACCCCGCAGGCGGGGAGAGGGAGTCTCTCGCCGGTAGGGATCGGTGGCCCACATGCGCCCGCTCACTCGCCCGGCTTGGGTGGGCCGTGAGGGCGGCCGAAATCCGGGGCGGACGTGTCCTGGCCGGCCTCGATGATGCCGCGGCGGACCGCGCGCGCCTCCACGAACAGCTTGTAGAGCGTGTCGCCGTCGCCGAAGCGGATGGCGCGCTGCAGCGCCGTCAGGTCCTCGCTGAAGCGGCCGAGCATCTCCAGCACGGCCTCCTTGTTGTTGAGAAATACGTCGCGCCACATGACCGGGTCGGAGGCGGCAATGCGCGTGAAGTCGCGGAAGCCGCCGGCCGAGAACTTGATCACCTCGGTGTCGGTGACGCGCTCCAGGTGCCGTGCCGTATTGACGATGTTGTAGGCGATGAGATGCGGCACATGGCTGGTGATGGCGAGCACCAGGTCGTGGTGCTGGGCGTCCATCACCTCCACCTGCGAGCCGCACCCCTTCCAGAATCGCGCCAGCCTGTCCACCGCCGCCGGATCGGCGCCGGCCGGAGGGGTGAGCACGCACCAGCGGCCGTCGAACAGCTCGGCAAAGCCCGACTCGGGACCCGAGTGCTCCGTGCCGGCGATCGGATGGCCGGGGATGAAATGCACACCCTCGGGCACGAACGGGGCAACGTCGCGCAGCACGGCCGCCTTCACAGAGCCGACGTCGGTCAGGATGGCGCCGGCCTTCAGGGCGGCCCCCATGTCGCGGGCGACCGTCCCGCAGGCGCCGACCGGCACGCACAGGATGACGAGATCGGCGTCGCGCGCGGCCTCGGCGGCCGTGGCGGTGACCGAGCTCGCCAGTCCGATGCGCAGCGCCGTGTCGCGCGTGCGCTGGCTCTGCGCGTGGCCGACGATGGTGCGCGCGAGATTGCCGCGCCGCATGGCGTGGCTGAGCGAGGATCCGATCAGGCCGAGGCCGATCAGCGCCACGCGCTCGAACATGGGCCCCATCACGACCGCCCCAGGAAGCTCGCGAGCGCGGCCACCACCTGGCGGTTGTCGTCCTCGGTGCCGATGGTCATGCGCAGGCAGTTGGGCAGACCGTAGGCCGCGACGCGGCGCAGGATGATGCCGCGCGCCTTCAGGAACTCGTCGGCGGCGATGGCGGCCTTGGGCGAGGCGAAGTGGATGAGCACGAAGTTCCCGACGCTCGGCGTCACCTCGAGGCCGAGCTTGCCGATCTCGGCCGTCACCCACGGCAGCCACTTCTCGTTGTGGGCGGCGGCGTACTCGACGTGCGCGCGGTCTTCCAGCGCCGCCACGCCGGCGGCAATCGCCGGGGCATTGACATTGAAGGGGCCGCGCGTGCGGTTGAGCACGTCGGCCACCCCGGCGGGACAGTAGGCCCAACCCAGCCGCAGCGCCGCCAGCCCGTAGATCTTGGAGAACGTGCGCGTCATCACCGTATTCTCGGTGGTGGCGACCAGCTCGAGGCCCGCCTCGTAGTCGTTGCGGCGCACGTACTCCGAGTAGGCGGCGTCCAGCACCAGCAGCGTGCCGGCGGGCAGGCCCTGGTGCAGGCGGCGCACCTCGCCGTGGGCCAGGTAGGTGCCGGTCGGGTTGTTGGGGTTGGCGAGAAACACCACCCGGGTCTTGGGACCGACGCGGGCGAGGATGGCATCGACGTCGGCCGTGTACTTGCGCTCCGGCACCGGCACCGGCGTGCCGCCGCTCGCCAGCGTGGCGATCTTGTACATGAGGAAGCCGTGCTCGCTGTAGACGGCCTCGTCGCCCGGGCCGATGTAGGCGTGGGCGATGAGATTGATGAGCTCGTCCGAGCCGCTGCCGCACACGATGCGGGCGGGGTCGAGCCCGTAGAGCCTGCCGATGGCGCCCCGGAGCACGGTCGCCGCCCCGTCCGGGTAGCGGTCGAGATGCTCGGCCTCGGCCTTGAAGGCCGCGACCGCCTTGGGGCTGGGGCCCAGCGGCGTTTCGTTGGAGGACAGCTTGATCGGCTTGACGCCTCCGGGAGCGCTGCTTTCGCCGGGAATGTACGGGCTGATGTCGAGGATGCCCGGCTGCGGCTGAGGGCCAGTCTTTGCCATGGGTGGTCTCTTGGGTCGGGCGCGGGAGCACCCCCGCGCAAACGCGCGCAAAATAGGCGCTGGCGCCGCCGTTGGCCAGCCGCAGATGGAGCCGCGCCCGCTCCATTGTGTCGCTGCCGCCGACCGGGCTCCGATGCAGGGGCGCAGCTACACCTTGGGGTCGCGCCTGCCGGCTCCCAGAAGCCGCACCACGAACCAGATCGGGAACACGATGACGGCGCCGAGCAGGAAGTAGCGGAACGCCCAGTTGAGGGCGTCGAAGCCCATGTTCATGACGTTGCGGACCAACTGCTCGAGCCGCTCGATCAGGTTGAAGGGCGTGATGCCGAGGGCCGAGAAGACGATGCCGACGACGATCGACAGCAGGACGAGCCGGATCAGCGTGCCGGCCACGCTGTCGCCAAAGAACTGTCGGCGGTCCATGCCCAGCCCTCCTTGCCAGACGGTGCGCACCATCGGCGCCGCCGCGGGCTTAGCACACGCCCTCGGCCGGCAACAGCCCACCGGGACTGCCGCTCCGCAGCACCCTCCCCCAAGAGGGGGAAGGACCGCCGTTCGCCACGTGCGCTCGGGACCGCGGTTGCAGCCTCAGCCGAGGAGCCACCAGGCGGCGAGACGGCCGGCGAAGAGCCCGGCAGCGGCAAGGCCGACGTTGATGGCGATGCTGACGACGAGATAGGTCGTCATCTTGGTGCTGAGCGGCACCTGCGGGTGCCGGCGCAGCAACCGCAGCTTGCGCCACCAGGCAGCTGCCGTCAGCACCGCCGCCCCCGCCGGCACCGACCAGACCGGGGCGTCCCAGTAGCCCATGAACGCCATGGCGGCGAAGACGACGAATTCTTGCATCGCCACGCGCGGCAGTTGGGGACAGAGGCACCAGGTTCGAGCCTACCGCAGGGCGCGCCCCAGCCGCCACACCTCCTCCTGCACGCGGATGTCGGCGAGGATGCGGTCGAGCAGCAGGCAGGTGCGCTTGAAGAGCTCGGAGCCCTCGCGGTAGTCGGCGGGGGCGAAGAAATCGCAGCGCCCGGCCTTGAACAGCTCC
>DASRDL010000068.1:0-15637 GCA_035652635.1 Hyphomicrobiaceae bacterium
TAGGCCAGGCTCAGGTCTGCGACGGAGCCGTCGCGCCGCTCGATCAGGGCCGTGCAGCCCGCGATGCGGCGCTCGATGTCCTCGCCGAAGCAGTCGGTGGCGGGATCGGAACGCGCCGAGGCGGCGAGCCCTGAGGCCAGCACAAGCAACACGACGATCCTGAGCAGACTGTGCATGTCGATTGTTTTGCTGCTTCGTCCGACCGCGCAAGGCGCCAAGGCCGCGCCGCCTCTATCGCATGTCGGCGGCGCCGTTGCCAGCTTCGAGGTTAGCCCAGGAGGCGGCCTCGAATATGGCGGGCGACCGTAGGGCGGATAAGGCGAAGCCGCAATCCGCCGACCCGGCCGTCGTGCAGGGCAAGGCGGCCCTCACCTTGTTGCGCCCTACGCGGCCTACCTGAAATGCTTGGAGAGCTTCAGGCCCTGGGCCTGGTAGCTCGAGCCCAGGTCCTGGCCGTAGAGCACCTCGGGAACGTCGGCCAGCCGCTCGTAGAGCAGGCGGCCGATGGCCTGGCCGTCCTCGAGCATGAAGGGGATGTCGAGGCTGCGCACCTCCAACACCGCCTTGGCGCCCTTGGGCTTGCCGCCGATCAGCCCGAAGCCCGGATCGAAGAAGCCGGCGTAGTGCACGCGGAACTCGCCCATCATGGGATCGAACGGCGCCATCTCGGCTGCGTGCTGGGCCGGCACCACCACCGCTTCCTTGGAGGCGAGGATGTAGAACTCGTGAGGATCGAGAATCAGCCGTCCGCCGTCGTCGTCGTAGATCTCCTCCCAGAACTTGCGAATCTCGTAGCCGGCGACGTTGTCCACGTCGACGACGCCGGCATAGCGCCGGGCCTTGTAGCCAATGAGCTTGCTGCGCGACTGCGGGGCGAGGTCGACGCGCAGCACGAGGCCGTCGCGCACGGTCGGCTCGGCATCGACCAGCGGGGACTGCTTGTGCAGCGCGATCAGCTCGGCGTCGGACAGAAAGCGCGTGTCGCGCGCCTGACGCGTCGTGCGCCGCAGCAGGCGCAGCTGGTTGAGCCGCGAGCCCTGCCGCACCAGGATGGAGAAGCTCCTGGGCGAGATCTCGATGTAGAGCGGGCCGCAATACTCGGGCGGCACGTAGTCGAAGGCATCGGTGCCGTCGGCGATCAGGCGCGTGAACACGTCGAGCCGGCCGGTGGAGCTCTTGGGGTTGGCGGTGGCGGAGAGGGTGGAGCGCAACTCGAGGCTCTCCATCAGCGGCACGAGGTAGACGCACTCGGTCTCGAGCACCGCGCCCCGGGTCAGATCGATCACGTGGCTCTGCATGTCGGCGAGCTTGCTTTCCACCGTGCGGCCCTTGCCCGGCAGGAAGGAGGCGCGGATGCGGTAGGCGATCGGCCCCAGGCGCAAGTCGAGGCTCGCCGGCTGCACCTGGCCGGGATCGATGGCCGCGCCGGCGGCGAGGATCTCCTTGCGCTCGATCAGCGCATGCAGTGCCTGGCTCGGCAGCACGCCTGTGCGGGGGCCGACGGTGCGGCGAGAGGGGCTCACGGCTTTCCACCTCGGATCGTGCTCGAACAGGCTGGGCTCACGCGCCGTGAACATCATGCCTGGCGTCCTCCACCGCAACGGGTCGCGGGGCCGAGCACCGGCAGGGTGCGCCCCGCTTCATCGAGGCTTAGTGGATCGCCCGCCCACAGTCACCCGGGCCTCCGCACGGCCCTGTGCATCGCCCGGGTTAGGCACAGCTTATCCAAAGCATTGTTGCGCAAGGGTTCGGGACACGACGGGTCCGGGCCGAGGCGTGAACCCCGGCCGGGTGCCCGCGCGAATCGGATTGACGGGGAGCGCACGGCTGCGCTAAGCCCAGGCTCGGACTACGTGGTGATTTGGCCGGCCGGCTTGCAGCCACGCAAAAGAAGTCGCTAAAAGGCCGTGCGCGACGACCGTCTCGGGACAGCGCCCGGCTCTAAGCGAGCGGGGCCACACCTGGGGCGGTTTTTTGTTGCCCGGCAGACCGGGCGAGGAGCGCGCACATGACCGACGATCGAGCCATTTCCGGCGAACCGCAGGCCTGGGGCCTCGAGACGCAACTCGTGCACGGCGGCAGCCTGCGATCGCAGTTCGCCGAGACCTCCGAGGCGCTCTTCCTCACTCAGAGCTACGTCTACGCCTCCGCCGAGCAGGCCGAGGAGCGCTTCAAGACCGAGGGCGGCTTCATCTACAGCCGCTATGCGAACCCCACCGTCGCCATGTTCGAGGAGCGCATGCGGCTGATGGAGGGTGCGGAGGCGGCGCGCGCCACGGCGACCGGCATGGCGGCCGTCACCTCGGCGCTGCTGTGCTTCCTCAAGGCCGGCGACCACGTGGTCGCCGCCCGCGCGCTGTTCGGCTCCTGCCGCTACGTGGTGGAGGACTTGTGTCCCCGCTTCGGCATCGCCTCGACGCTGGTCGACGGCCGCGATCTCGCGGCCTGGCAGCGCGCGATCCGTCCCAACACCCGGGCGGTGTTCTTTGAGACGCCGGCCAACTCGACGCTCGACCTCGTCGACATTGCCGCCGTTGCCGAGATCGCGCACGCCGCGGGCGCCCTGGTGGTGGTCGACAACGTGTTCGCCACCCCGGTGCTGCAGAAGCCGCTGAAGCACGGTGCCGACGTGGTCGTCTATTCCACCACCAAGCACGTCGACGGCCAGGGGCGCTGCCTCGGCGGCATCGTCCTCGGCTCGCAGGCCTATGTGAAGGACCACCTGCACAACTTCCTCAAGCACACGGGGCCGTCGCTGAGCCCGTTCAACGCCTGGGTGATGCTCAAGGGTCTGGAGACTTTGCCCTTGCGCGTGCGCGCGCAGTGCGAGACCGCCGCCAAGGTCGCCGACCATCTGGCGAGCCGGAAGGGCGTGACCCGCGTGCTGTTCTGCGGCCGCCAGGATCACCCGCAGGCGGCGCTCGCCAAGCGGCAGATGACAGGACCGGGGCAGGTGGTGACGTTCGACATCGCCGGCGGCAAGGCGGCCGCCTTCCGCTTCCTCAATGCCTTGCGGCTGGTCAAGATTTCCAACAACCTGGGCGACGCCAAGAGCCTCATTACACATCCCGCCACCACCACGCACCAGCGTTTGAAGCCCGAGGCGCGGGCGGAGCTCGGCATCACGGACGGCACGCTGCGGCTGTCGATCGGACTCGAATCCGTCGCCGACCTGGCGGCCGATCTCGACCGGGCGCTGGCCGCGGCCGGCTAGGCTTGAGCCGCCGCGAGGAGCACGGACCATGGGTCAGCAGTTTCCGGCCATCACCGACGAGCATCGCGCCTTCATCGAGCGCCAGCGCATCTTCTTCGTCGCCAGCGCGGCGCCGAAGGGCCGCGTCAACGTCTCGCCCAAGGGCATGGCGACGCTGCGCGTGCTCGGCCCCAACGATGTCGCCTACATCGACTGCACGGGCAGCGGCAGCGAGACGCGCGCGCACCTGCTGGCGTCCGACGACAAGCGCCTCACCATCATGCTCTGCGCTTTCGAGGGGCCGCCGGTGATCATGCGCCTCTACGGCCAGGGCCAGTCGCTGATGCGCGGCACGCCCGAGTATGCGAGCCTGCTGGCGCACTTCGAGGAGATCCCCGGCGCCCGCCAGATCGTGCGGCTGCAGGTCGACCTGGTTCAGACGTCGTGCGGCATGGGCGTGCCGCTCTTCGACTACAAGGAGGATCGCCAGAACCTGGTGCGCTACTGGGTGCGCCAGGGCGCGGCCAACCTGAAGAAATACTGGGGTTTGAAGAACACCAAGAGCATCGACGGGCTGCCGACGGCGTTCGAGCCCGATACCATGGCGGCGCCGCCCTGGCGGCACGGCAAGCACGAGCCTGTGGCGGATCGGCCTTAGGCACCCGCGGGCGGGCGCGCGGCCCGCCGGTCGGGGGCGCCGGCGCTGGATTCCGGCTGCAACTCTGCTTAGAGTCGCTTGCGGCCGCCGAGGCCTGCAGATTCCGGCTCATCCCATGTACGAAGCCGTCACCCGTGGCATCCGCGTGCGCGTCACGCCGCAATACCTCGAGGAGGAGTCCTCCCCTCTCGATGGCCGGTTCTTTTGGGCCTACACCATCGAGATCTCCAACGAGGGCAGCGAGACGGTGCAGCTGTGCTCGCGCCACTGGCGCATCACCGACGGCGAGGGGCGCAACGAGGAGGTGCGCGGGCCGGGTGTGGTCGGCCAGATGCCCGTGCTCAGGCCGGGTCAGTCGTTCCGCTACACCTCGGGCTGTCCACTGGTGACGCCGTCGGGCATCATGGTCGGCAGCTACCGCATGACCACCGAGGACGGCGAGCAGTTCAACGTCGCCATCCCCGCCTTCTCCCTCGACAGCCCGCACGCCAGGCGCAGCCTCAACTGAAGGACCTCATGAGCCCATCTCTCGGCACCGCGAAGGAGCTGCTGGCGCGGCTCGTCGCATTCGACACCACCAGCGCGAAGACCAACATCCCGCTGATCGAGTTCGTCGAGGCGTATCTCGCCCGGCACGGGGTAGCGAGCCGGCGCGTGCCGACCGCCGACGGCCAGAAGGCGAGCCTGTTCGCCACCATCGGCCCCGGCGATGTCGGCGGCATCGCGCTGTCGGGCCACACGGACGTGGTGCCGGTTGCCCAGCAGGCCTGGGACACCGATCCCTTCACCCTCGTCGAGCGCGACGGCAAGCTCTTCGGCCGCGGCAGCTGCGACATGAAGGGCTATCTCGCCTGCTGCCTCGCCATGGTGCCGGCGCTCGTGGCGCGCAAGCTCAAGCAGCCGTTCCATCTCGCCTTCTCCTACGACGAGGAGGTGGGCTGCACCGGCGTGCGGCCCATGATCCGCGAGCTCGGCAGCACGCTGCCGCGGCCGCGCATGGTGTTCGTCGGCGAGCCCACCACCATGACGGTGGTCGACGCCCACAAGGGGCCCGTGCGGTGGCGCGTCGAGCTCGTCGGCCGGGCGGCGCATTCGAGCATGCCGCACTACGGCGTCAACGCCATCGCCTATGCCGCCCGCCTGATCGGCGAGATTTTGCGCATGGAGGAGGAGCTGAAGGCGGGCCCCGTCGATCCCCGCTTCGATCCGCCCTACACCACCACGCAGGTGACGCAGATCGAAGGCGGCACGGCCTCCAACATCGTGCCGGTGCCGTGCTGGTTCGGCTGGGAGACGCGGGCCCTGCCGGGCTTCGACCCGTTCACCCTGCAGCGCCGCCTCGAGGCGTTCGCGGCCGAGCGCTGTGTCCCTGAGATGCGGCGCGTGGCGCCCGAGGCCAGCATCACCATCAAGGCCATGAACCACGTCGCTGCGTTTGCCGCCGACAACCGCACGGGCATCGTTCCGCTCACCCTGAAGCTCGCCGGCCAGAACGAGACGCTGGCCGTCTCCTACTGCACCGAGGCCGGGCTGTTCCAGGACGGCGGCGCGCCGGCCATCGTCTGCGGCCCCGGCGACATCGCCCAGGCCCACACGGCCAATGAGTTCATCCGCATCGAGGAGCTGGAGAAGTGCCTGGCCTTTCTCGACCGCCTCGCCCAATGGGCCGAGGCGTGAGGGTGGAGTCAAGTTGCTGCCCGCAGATTGACCGGCGCCCGGCTCGTCGAGGTCGTCGGCGTCAGCTCGAACGCTGAAGGAACGCCGTTATCTCGGCCAGCATCTCGCGTGGGCACTCCTCCGGGATCCAGTGTCCGCACGGCAACGCCTTGCCACTCACCTGCGTTGCCCGCTCCCGCCAGATCGACAGCGCGTCGTACTTTCTTCCAACCAGACCGTTTGCGCCCCAGAGCACGAGCAATGGACAGGTGATCCTCTTGTCGAGGTCGCCTTCATCATGCTCCAAATCGATCGAAGCCGCCGCGCGGTAGTCCTCGCACGCCGCGTGGATCGTCGCGGGATTGCTGAAGCAGCGGCGATACTCCGCATAAGCCTCTGGCTCGATGGCGTGGGGCATCACCGAGCCCATGAAAAAAGTGAGCGTCTCGTCTATGCTTCTGGCGATGAGCGTTTCTGGAAACGGTGCCGGCTGGATAAAGAAGAAGAAGTGAAAGTACGCGGATGCCATTTCCTTGTCTGCAGTTGCAAACATGTGGCGCGTCGGACAGATGTCCATCAACACCAGTTTCTCGACGCGATCAGGATGATCGAGCGTCAGTCGATGGGCGACGCGCGACCCGCGGTCATGGCTGACTATTGCGAATTCGCGGAAGCCCAGTTTCTCCACGACTTCGATCTGATCCCGGGCCATGGATCGTTTCGAGTAGTTCACGTGGTTGTTGCCCGCTGGAGGCTTGCCGCTGTCACCATAGCCGCGCAGGTCCGGCATGATGAGCGTATAATCTCTGGCGAGGTCCGGTGCGATTTTGCGCCACAGTATGTTCGTCTGCGGAAACCCATGCAGGAGGAGCAGTGGCGGCCCGTTTCCTCCGGTCACCACATTGATCGACGTGCCGGTTGTCTCGATTGTTTGGCGCCGAAATCCCGGAAAGAACTCCATCTCGCATCCTCTGTCATCGATTAGAGGCCCGAGCCGAGCAGGCTACTTCCGAGCCCAACGCTCGTGTAGTAGGCGCGTTGAGCAATCGGCGCGAGGGTGCATTGCAGGTTCGAGGTGGGGGCTCGGGCAGCGCGGCAACCGTGGCAGAAGGACGCTGTTGATCTGCGAATAGGACCCGCCTCGCCCAAGGGGCCGAGGCGTGAGGCATGTCATCCCGGAATTTCGCGCCTGCCGTCGGGCTTGTCCCGCGGGAAGGGAAATATCCGGGTTCCAAAAGCGACCGGTGCGGACTGTGGCGCTGGGTCCCGGCTCTCGCGCCTCGCACTCGGCCGGGACGACAACGTCTCGCGCGGCCGCCGCTTCGGTCGGGCCGGAATGTGCTTCTCAAATCCGCCGCCCCTGGCCCTGCCAGTAGGGGTCGCGCAGGCGGCGCTTGAAGATCTTCCCTGAGTCCTCGCGCGGCAGGTTGCGGCCGATCGAGATCGAACGCGGCACCTTGTAGTCGGCGAGGTGGGCGCGCAAGTGGGCGCGCACGTCCTCGGCCGTGAGCGCGGCGCCGTCGG
The DNA here is from genome assembly GCA_035652635.1 of Hyphomicrobiaceae bacterium. Lineage (GTDB taxonomy): Bacteria > Pseudomonadota > Alphaproteobacteria > Rhizobiales > Hyphomicrobiaceae > AWTP1-13. Next base: position 7,032 of record DASRDL010000068.1, read on the forward strand.
CCGGCTCCACCACCGCCATCAGCCGCTCGCCGTACTCGGGGTCGGGGATGCCGAACACGGCGCAGTCCTTGACGCCCTTCAGCCCATGCAGCACCGCCTCGATCTCGGCCGGGTAGATGTTGACGCCGCCCGAGATCACCATGTCGCGCTTGCGGTCGCACAGGAAGAGATAGCCGTCCGCGTCGAGATAGCCGACGTCGCCCGAGGTGATGAACCCTTCGCGGTCGACCTTGACGCGCTCATCGGGTCTGTTGTGGTAGGTGAAATCGGGCAGCTCGGCGAAGCGCGTGTAGATCTCGCCCACCTCGCCGGGCGGCAGGATGCGGCCCGCTTCGTCGAGGATGCGCAACTCGGCGCCCTGCACGGGCTTGCCCACCGTGCCGGGCTTCCGCGCCGCATCCGCGCTGGTGGCGAACGTCACCGCGCTCGATTCGGTGGAGCCGTAGAACTCGTTGATCACCGGACCCCACCACTCGATCATGGCCCGCTTGACCTCGTGCGGGCAGGGCGCCGCCGCCACCACGACGAAGCGCAGCGACGAGGTGTCGTGGCGCCGCCGCACCTCCTCGGGCAGCTTCAGGAGGCGGATGAACATGGTGGGCACCATGAACATGGTGTCGAGGCGCTCGCGCTCGATGAGCTCCAGGAAGGCGACGGGATCGAAGCGCGGCATCAGCACCATCACGTCGCCCACCCGTCCGGCGCGCATGGCGAACGCATTGGGCGCGGAGTGGTAGAGCGGCCCCGGCACGAGCGAGCGGATGCCGGGAACGATGCCGAAGATGTCGCGGCGCATGCGCTCGATCGCCGGCATCTGCGCGGGCGTCGGTGCGGGGCGGCGCACGCCCTTGGGATGGCCGGTGGTGCCCGAGGTGTAGAACATGGTGAGGGCGGGGGTGAGCATCTCGCCCGCGTACACCGGCTGGCCTGCGATCCAGGCCTCGTAGTCGAGCGCCCGCGGCACGGCACCGGCAGGCAGCGGGGCGATGGCGTAGGCGGCGGCGACCTCCGGCGGGGTCGCCGCCGCGATCAGCGTGAGGCTGTCGGGGACGGCGCGGGCGATCGGGGCCAGCAGGTCGGCATGGGCGATCAGCACCGTGGCGCCGCAGTCGGAGAGGATGTAGGCGATCTCCTCGGCCTTGAAGTGCCAGTTGATCGGCACCGCGTAGGCGCCGAGCGTCTGGGCGGCGTAGGCCGCCTCGATGAAGGCGATGTCGTTGCGCATCAGGATGGCGACGTTCATGCCGGGTCGGATGCCGAGCGCGAGCAGGCCCGATGCAACGCGCCGCACGCGCTCATCCAGCGCCGCGGCCGAGACGCAGCGTGTGCCGCTGACGATGCCCTTGGAAAGTTCCGCCATGCCTTCCCTGCCCGCTGCCGTTTCCACCCGACGGACATCCTAGCACCGGCGCGAGGGTCGTCGAGGTGGCGGCCCGGCGCCGGAGCGGTCGGCCGCTGTCCCGGAGCCGCGACCGCTGCGGCGAGGGGTCCGACCCCGATCTCGCCCTGTCGCCGCACCGGCCGTTTCGTGCTAGAGGCGGCGCATGCGCATCACCATCCAGGCCAACTCCGGCGAGCTCGCCTTCGAGTGCGACGGCACCGAGCGGCTGCTCTATGCCGGCCTCACGCAGGGGCTGAAGCTGCCCTACGAATGCGGCACCGGCACCTGCGGCACCTGCCGCGGCCGGGTGGTCGAGGGCTCGACCGTGGTGGAATGGGACGAGGCGCCGGGCTTCGCCCGCCTCAAGCGCGCCAAGGGCGACGTGCTCATGTGCCAGGCACGGCCCGCCACGGACTGCGTGATCCGCGTGCCGGCCAACATCGCGGCCGATGCGAGCAGCCCCACCCTGCCGCGCCACCGCACGGGCCGCATCGAGCGGGTGCGTCGGCTCAACGCCGAGGTGATCGACTTCGAGGTGGCCCTGTCCGCGCCCATGACGTTCGAGGCCGGCCAGTTCGTGGTGGTCGAGCTGCCGTCGCTGCGGGGCGGGCGGGCCTACTCCATGGTCAACTTCGCCCCCGACGCCAGCCGCCTCAGGCTCGTCGTCAGGCAGAAGCCGGGAGGCGGGTTCTCCAACTGGCTGTTCGGCGGCGACGTGGAGGGGAGCGGGGTGGGGGTGTTCGGTCCCCTCGGACATGCAACCTTCCACCCCGAGGAAGGCCGCAACCTCGTCTGCGTCGCCGGCGGCTCGGGGCTCGCGGGGATGATGTCGATCCTGGAGCGGGCGCGGCGCGAGGACTACTTCCGCAACCACAAGGGCCAGGTGTTCTTCGGCGTGCGCACGCTGGCCGACGGCTTCTATCTCGAGGAGCTCGCCGAGCATGTCGCCGCCGCGCACGGCAACCTGCAGGTGACGCTGGCCCTGTCGCACGCGCCTGCCGAGACGCCCACGCATCCGCGCTATCCCGGCATCGCGCTCGCTGCCGGCCTGGTCACCGACGTGATGGCCGCAGCCACCGGTGGCCGCTACGACAACCCGGTCGCCTTCCTGGCCGGCCCGACGCCGATGGTCGACATCGCCCTTCGCATGCTGATCCGCGAGGCACGCCTGCCTCCGGCCTTCGTGCGCTACGACAAGTTCACGTGACAGCGGGATAGCGGGGTCACACCCCTCGCCCGAACGTTGGCGTCGAGCCGCAGCGTCGCGGCGAGGGGTCTAACCCCATCCGATCGAGACAGCCGATGGCAGGTACGCAAAGGTCCGTCGCCGACTTGCTGCGTCAGGCCGGCCAGGCGCGCAGCGCTGGCGACCTCGAGAAGGCGGCGAAGCTCTGCCGCCTGGTGCTCAAGAGCTACCCCAAGCAACCCGACGCTCTGCATCTGCTGGCCGTGCTTGCCCTCGACAGCGGGAGCTACGCCGAGGCCGACCGGCGCTTCCGCGCGGCCCTCGCCGTCGATCCCGACTCGCCGCGGATGCTCTTCAACCACGCCATCGTCCTCTACGAGCTCGGCCGCTACGAGGAGGCGCTCGCCCGCTGCGAGGAGGTCCTGCGGCTCGGCGGCGACCGGGCGCGCGCCTACGATCTGCGCGGCTCCGCCCTGGGCCGGCTCGAACGCGGCGCCGAGGCGCTCGCGAGCTTCGAGCAGGCCCTGGCGCTGGCGCCGCGCGACGCCGAGATCCACTACAACCGCGCGAACGTCCTGCAGCAGCTCGGACGCTCGCAGGAGGCGCTGGCCGGCTACGATGCGGCGCTCGCGCTCGCCCCCGGGCATCTCGGCGCCATCAACAATCGCGGCGCCGCCCTGCGCGACCTCGGCCGCTACGAGGAGGCACATGCCTGCTACGACCGCGTGCTGGCGCTCGATCCGCGCTCGTGGCAGGCGCACAACAACCGCGGCAATCTCTTCACCGTCACGGGACGCCTGCGCGAGGCGAGGGCGGCATTCGAGCAGGCGATACGCCTGTCCCCGCGCAACGCCGAATGCCTCTACAATCTCGGCAATGCGCTGCAGGGTCTCGGGCAGCACGAGGAGGCCATGCAATGCTACGGCAGGGCCCTCACCATCCAGCCCGGCCATGTGGCGGCCTACCTCAACCGGGCCGAGGCCGCCCGCCGGCTGAAGCTCTTCACCAAGGCGCTGGCCGACTACTCGGCGGTCAAGCGGCTGAGCCCGAAGGCGCCCTATGTCGACGGCTACATCGCCGCCACCCGGGCGCAGGCCTGCGACTGGTCCCGCCCCGAGGACGAGGCGGCGCTCATCGATGCCGTGCGCCGCGGCGAGCGAGCCTGCGATCCGTTCACGCTGCTGCTGCTCGGCGACAGCGCCGCCGACCAGCGCACCTGCGCCGCCACCTGGGCCGAGGACAAGTTCGCGCGCTTCCTGGAGGTCGCGCCGCCGGCACCGAGGCACGACGGCGCCGTGCGCATCGCCTATCTGTCGCCCGACTTCCGCAATCACGCCACCTCGTATCTGCTGGCGCGGCTCATCGAGCTGCACGACCGCACCCGGTTCAAGGTGATCGGGGTGGCGTTCGGTCCGAGCGGGGATGATGCCATGCGCCGGCGCGTTGCCGCTGCCTGCGACGCCTTCATCGACGTGGGCGGCATGTCGGACCTGACGGCGGCCGAGCTGCTGCGCGCCGAGGGCATCGACATCGCCGTCGACCTGGCCGGCTATACCCTGCACGCTCGCCCCGGCATCCTGGCCAGAAGGCCCGCGCCCGTGCAGGTGAGCTACCTCGGCTATCCCGGCACGACCGGCGCGCCGTTCCTGGACTACATCGTCGCCGATCCGTGGGTCGTCCCGGAGGCGATGAAGCCCTTCTTCTCCGAGAACGTCGTCCACCTGCCGGACAGCTATCAGGCCAACGACGAGTTCAAGGGGCTGCCGGCGCCGGTGCCGTCGCGCATGGACGCCGGGCTGCCCCAGACAGGCTTCGTGTTCTGCTGCTTCAACAACCCCAACAAGATCAGGCCGCACGTGTTCGACGTGTGGATGCGTTTGCTGCGGGGCGTGGAGGGAAGCGTCCTGTGGCTGCTCGGCGACAGCGCCGAAGGCACGGCCAACCTGCAGCGCGAGGCCGAACGGCGGGGCGTGGCAGACAGGCGGCTCGTCTTCGCTCCGCGCGCGGGCAACGCCGAGCACCTCGCCCGGCACACCCTGGCCGACCTGTTTCTCGATACTCTGCCCTGCAATGCCCACACCACAGCGAGCGACGCCCTGCGCGCCGGCGTGCCCGTGGTGACGTGCGTCGGCAGCACTTTTGCCGGCCGGGTCGCCGCCAGCCTGCTCGCCGCCGTCGGCATGCCCGAGCTCGTCACGCGCTCGCTCGATGAATACGAGGCGCTGGCGCTGCGGCTCGCGAGGGATCCGGAGCACCTGGGCCGGGTGCGGGCCGCATTGGCGTCCCATCTCGCAACGCATGCGCTGTTCGATGCCGACCGCTTCCGCCGCAACATCGAGGCGGCCTATCTGGAAATGTATCGGCGCTGCCGTGCCGGCGAGCCGCCGACCGCCTTCTCGATCGCGCCGCCTGAGGGATAGCAGGCTTGCGGAATCGGCCCCCAAACAAGGCTAGCGCGGCGGCCCGCAATCGTGCTGAAATCCGCCGCAGGCAAGCACCAACGCAGGGGCGGTAATGACCAAGGGCATTCTCGCATTCGGCGCCTACATTCCCTGGCGCCGGCTGCCGCGCAAGGCGATCGCCGAGACGCACGGCTGGTTCAACCCGGCTCTCAAGGGCCAGGCCAAGGGCGAGCGCGCCTTCTGCAACTGGGACGAGGACGCCGTCACCATGGGCGTGGAGGCCGCGCGCGATGCGCTCGTCGGCCGCGACCGGTCGACCATCACCGCGCTGCGCTTCGCCTCCACCACCTTCCCGTTCATCGACCGGCTGCACTCGGGCATCCTCGCCGGCGCACTGAGCCTCTCGGAGGACATCTCGGCCATCGACGTTGCCGCCTCCCAGCGCGCCGCCACCTCGGCGCTGAGCGAGGCGCTGGCGAGCGCCGGTGAGACGCTGGTGGTGGCGGCGGAGAAGCGCGGCGCCAAGGCCGCGAGCCCGGTCGAGATGTCGAGCGGCGACGGCGCCGCCGCCATTCTGGTGGGCGAGGGCAAGCCGGTGGCCACCCTGCTCGCCAAGGCCTCGCGCACCACCGACTTCGTCGATCACTTCCGCTCCCTCGACAACCAGTTCGACTACCAGTGGGAGGAGCGCTGGATCCGCGATGCCGGCTACATGCCGGTGGTGCTGCCGGCCATCAAGCGCTGCCTGGAGCAGGCCAAGGTGGCGCCCAAGGACGTGACGCACTTCTGCATGCCGGCCACGCTGGCCCGCGTCGCCAATACGGTCGCCAAGGCGGCCGGTCTCGACGACAAGGCCGTGTGCGACCCGCTGCACGCCAACTGCGGGGATACGGGTGCCGCCCATGCGCTGGTGCTGCTGGTCGCCACCTTGGAGAAGGCCAAGGCCGGCGACAGGATCCTGGTGGTGGGCTTCGGCCAGGGCGCCGATGCCCTGCTGCTCGAGGTGACGCCCGAGATCGCCAACCGTCCCAAGAACCTCGGCGTCTCAGGCCACCTCGCACGCCGCAAGGAGGAGCCGAGCTACGGCCGCTTCCTGGCCTTCAACGACCTGATCGAGCTCGAGCGCGGCATGCGCTCGGAGACCGACAAGGCCACGGCGCTGTCCTCGCTGTGGCGCAACCGCGAGACGGTGACGAGCTTCACCGGCGGCAAGTGCTCCAAGTGCGGCACGCTGCAGTTCCCGCGCACCGACATCTGCGTCAATCCCAACTGCAATGCGCTTCACACGCAGGAGCCCTACCCGTTCGCCGACATGGGTGGCCGCATCAAGTCCTACACCGCCGACCGGCTCACCTACTCGCCCGATCCGCCGGCCTGCTACGGCATGATCGAGTTCGAGGAGGGCGGCCGGGTGATGATCGACTTCACCGACATCGATGCCGACGCCTTGAAGGTCGGCCAGCCGATGCGGATGATGTTCCGCATCAAGGACATCGACACCGCGCGCGGCTTCCGCCGCTACTATTGGAAAGCTGCCCCCAGGGTGGCGAAGGCCTAGGAGGACCCACAGCATGGCCAAGGGCATCAAGGACAAGGTCGTCATTCTCGGCATGGGCTGCTCCAAGTTCGGCGAGCGCTGGGACAAGGAGGCCGACAACCTGATGGTGGAGGCCTACACCGAGGCCGTTGCCGACGCCGGCATCGACACCAAGCAGATCGATGCCGCGTGGCTCGCCACCGCCATCGAGGAGCAGCACGTGGGCAAGTCGGCCACCCCGCTGGCCCAGGCCCTGCGCCTGCCGTTCATTCCCGTCACGCGCGTGGAGAACTACTGCGCCAGCGGCACCGAAGCCTTCCGCGGCGCCGTCTACGCCGTGGCCTCCGGGGCGGCCGACGTGGCCCTGGCGCTCGGCGTGGAGAAGCTGAAGGACACGGGCTACGGCGGCCTGCCGCAGCGCGGCCGCGGACCCTTCAACGACATGACCAACCCCAACGCCTCGGCGCCCGGCAGCTTCGCCCAGCTCGCCGCCGCCTACCGCGCCAAGCACAACATCGAGCCCAAGGACCTGAAGCGGGCGATGGCGCACATCTCGGTCAAGAGCCACGACAACGGCTCGCGCAACCCCAAGGCCCACCTGCGCAACAAGATCACCGAGGAGACGGTGCTCAACGCGCCGATGGTGGCCGAGCCGCTTGGCCTCTTCGACTGCTGCGGCGTGAGCGACGGGGCGGCGTGCGCCATCGTCACCACGCCCGAGATCGCCAAGGGCCTCGGCAAGAAGGACATGATCTCGGTCAAGGCGCTGCAGGTGGCGGTGTCGAACGGGCTCGAGGCGCAGCACAACTCGTGGGACGGCAGCTACTTCGCCACCACGCGCATCGCCTCCAAGCGCGCCTACGCCGAGGCCGGCATCGACAAGCCCCGCGAGCAGCTGTCGCTCATCGAGGTGCACGACTGCTTCTCGGTGACCGAGCTCGTCACCATGGAGGATCTGCACATCTCGCCCGAAGGCGGCGCCATCAAGGACGTGCTCGACGGCTTCTACGATCACGACGGCAAGGTGCCCTGCCAGATCGACGGCGGCCTAAAGTGCTTCGGCCATCCCATCGGCGCCTCCGGCCTGCGCATGATCTACGAGATGTACCTGCAGATGCAGGGCCGCGCCGGCGAGCGGCAGCGCAGCCAAGAGCCGGTGTTCTGCCTGACGCACAACCTCGGCGGCTTCCCGCAGCGCAACGTGGCTGCCATCTCTATCGTCGGCAAGTACGGGGCGTGACACCGCCCGCGCTGCGCGTGCCCCCTCCCCCTTGCGGGGAGGGGTCAGGAGTGGGGGTTGCGCAGGCACGCCGGTTGGGAGTCCACACCACCCCTAGCCCCTCCCCGTCAGGGGGAGGGGAATATTGACGAGTGCGAGGAGATCGAAGTGGCAAAGTGTGTTGAAGGCAAGGTCATCGTCGTCACCGGGGCGGGGCGCGGCATCGGGCGGGAGATCGCCATGCTGGCCGCTGCCGAGGGGGCCAAGGTGGTGGTCAACGATCTCGGCGGCTCGGCCGAGGGCGAGGGGGCCGACAAGTCGGTCGCCGACCAGGTGGTCGACGAGATCCGCAAGGCCGGCGGCGTCGCCGTCTCCAACGGCGACAGCGTCGCCGACCCGCAAGGTGCCGAGCGCATCATCAAGACCGCCATCGACAACTTCGGCCGCATCGACTGCGTGGTCAACAACGCCGGCATCCTGCGCGACCGCATCTTCCACCGCATGAGCGCGGTGGACTGGGACGCGGTGATCAAGGTGCACCTCTACGGCGCCTTCTACGTGTCGAAGGCCGCCGCTCCCTACTTCAAGGACCAGGAATCGGGCTCCTTCATCCACTTCACCTCCACCTCGGGCCTCGTCGGCAACTTCGGTCAGGCCAACTATGCGGCCGCCAAGCTCGGCATCGTCGGCCTGTCGAAGTCGATCGCGCTCGACATGTCGCGCTTTCACGTGCGCTCCAACTGCGTGTCGCCCTTCGCCTGGTCGCGGCTCATCGGCACCATTCCCGTGGACACGCCCGAGCAGAAGGCGCGTGTGGAGCGCATCCAGAACACCATGACGGCGTCGAAGATCGCGCCCATCTGCGTGTTCCTGGCGAGCGA
>DASRDL010000069.1:0-7769 GCA_035652635.1 Hyphomicrobiaceae bacterium
TCGTCGTGATTGGCAAAGAGCCACGTCTGATCGTCTATAATGTATGGAGTTTGACTATGGCTGAACTGCCACCGCGGGTCGCCATTGTGTATCGTCCAGGTATTGCCACCGTCGCGTGTCTCGGCGAAGCAGGCTTGCGAGTGAGGCGGCGCACAAACTTCGTGGAAACCCAGGAGCAGGTGGAGATTGTTCCCAGGATTTATATTGACTTGGGTGACGAGATTGTGCCCCAGCAAGTTTGCATGCGCCTTGTCCTTCGGGGGCCAGATTTCCGTCCAGTCCACGCCGCCGTTGGTCGTCTTGAACAGTCCGCTGCGGGCCGCATTGACGCGGTTGTAGCCGGCGTTGGTGTAGAGCACCTGGGGATCGACCGGGTCGATCACGAGTGTCCAGTGCGAGGAATTCTGAATATGATCGCCGTTGGTTCCCGTATTGATATTGGTCCAGGTGCTTCCGCAGTCCGTCGACTTCCAGATCCCGTAATTGCACGTTCCGACATAAACCGTCGAGGGATTGCGGGGGTCCAGAACGGCCACCTGGACGCCGTAGTCGCAAACTCCGGTGCCGTGAAGATGGACCCCCGGCGGGGTGATGTCCTGCAATTGGCCCACCGGGCCGAGGGAAGTGCAGTTTGCTTTGACCTCCCCCACCAAGGAGAGGGACGCCACAGCCAAAGCAACGAAACGAAATCCAATTCTCGGGCGGGACTGGAGCATGCCTACCGTTGTTGATTGCAATGTCGCTTTACAGGACACACTTTCACTGACGGTTCATCGTGGCTCGCCTGAGCCCAGACGAAACGCACTGGAGCTTCGTGGAACGCACGCGAGACACTGACAGTCAATTCCTTCCACTTGGTGACACCGTCATAGCCTATCAGCAGGAAAAGATCGGGCACAACTGCGATTCTCCGGAAGGCGGAAGCGGGCGCCGACAGCGCATCTCGCGGCCAAGGATCAGCACCCGGCACGCCGATTGCCGTGCAGCGTTGTAGGGTGCAAAAGGCACCAGCCGCATTGCACCGACATTTCGGTCCGCTCGGTGCATTGCGCCTTCGGCTCATGCACCCTACACGCCCTTTGCACCCTGCCAAAGAAAAAGGGCCGCCGAAGCGGCCCCTCCCTCAGTCTGCCTTGCGGCTTACGCTGCTCTTGGTAGTGGTGCCGGCAGCTTCCTGTCCTCCTCGCGTCCGCCACCGGCCCTGAGCGCGATGCCGAAGTAGCGCGTGCGCTTGCCGATGCGCTCCTTCTTGACCCCGAGCTCGCCGATCTCGCGCGTGACCCTGGGATGAGCGAACGGCACCTTGTCGTTGTCCTCGCACCAGCGGCAGTACTCCTCGTAGAGCTCGGTGGAGGTGAGGCTGGCATTCTCGGCCGCCGCCACCACCCGCTCGCGATAGAAGCGCTGCACGTCGCTGTCGGGAACGCCGCGCGCCACGCGGTTGTCGTTGGCGCCGAGGCGGCGGCCGGGCAGCAAGCCTGCCGTGGCGCCCGGCTCCTCCTCCACCTCCTCCGCCGGCATGGAGGCCGGCAGCATCTCGGCCGCGGCCGTGCTCGGGTGGGCGGCCTCGACGGGCGCCCTCTCGATGGCGCGCACCTCGGCTGCCTGCTGCTGCGGTGCCGGCTGGGACTTGCGCTCGTGGATGCCCCAGTAGGCGAAGGCCACGTACATGCCGAGACCGGAGCCGATCTCGATGAGCAGCGCCACGAAGATGGTGAGCGCTGTCTGCACCTGGGCGATGTCGAGCCCGCTGATGCGGGCGAGCACGCTCGCCTGCGGATCGGCCTCGCTCATCGCCGTGGCACCGCCAGAGGCCGCGAGCTTGGCGCCGATCTCGGAAATGCGCTGCTCGAGCTTGCGCGACTGCTGGGCGGATGCATGCTCGGCGCTGAGCTTGTGGAACTGCTGGCAGAACTCGCGCGCGGACTTGCCCGTCACGTTCGTGCACTCGTGCGTCGCGGTCCAGTGGCGCTGGGCCTTGAGCACGTTGATCTCGGCCGCCACCGTCTCCTGCGGCCGATGCGCCGGAATCCAGGTGAGCTGCTCCTTGGCGCGCTCGGCGTCGGCGCGCAGGTCATGATAGGTTGCGCTCGCAACCGCACGCTTGCCCGAAGTGTCGAGCCGGTTGAGCGCGGCATGGCCGAGCGCCGACGTCATCGAGTAGGCGGTCACCACGCCCCACACCAGCACTGCCGCCAGCGCCTGCGACCAGGCGCGATTGCGCACGGCCGCGAAGAAGAAGAACGGCACCAGCGCCTTGAAGCAGTCTGCCGCCGCCGAGGCGGCGCCGTAGATTTCGCCGTCCAGCGCCGTCTTGCCGAGGCTGAACCCGAACCGGTAGTTCATGGCAGCGGACACGGCCAGCAGGATGCCGGCTGCCACCACCCCCAATACCCCCAAGGCATGTCTTGCCATTTGTGCCCCCGTCTTGTTTGGCCGGCGGCACGCATGGCGCGAGCACCGGCCCTTTTTCCCGAGAGGGGCGCGGAACGCATTCCGCCGCTACCGGAAGGCGCAAGCTCGATCCCTCGTCAGGCCTTCACCCGTGCGCACGTCGAGGGCCATCGGCCCCTGCCTGCCACGGGAGCAAGCGCCTGCCTCGTGCTCGTCCGGTTGGGGCGGGAAGCTGCTGGGTGATCGGGGGTTTTGCACATCCGCCGCGTCGTCTTTGGGCGTAGCGTTATGCACAAGTCCCTCGACCCGAACACTACGGCGCAGCGACGCTGACACATCCCTCTCGAAGGCTCACCCTTACACGATTCGTTAGTTTTTGTTAACAGTTTCAGTTGCGTATGCGGTCGTCAGAACGCGGGGGGAATTTCGCCGACCTCGGTGTGTCCTGCACGTGCGGCTCCGGCGCCACGCGGCGGCCTTTCGGCCTTCCACAATTCATCCACAGCGCCGGCGCAGTCTTCCACCGGCAATGCGGCTCGGCCGGGACCAGATTTCGTCCGCTTCCGGCGTGCTCGACCGTGGCGGACAGCGCCACCTCGGGCCAACGATCGATGCTCGCGCGTGCACGCCGTTTTGAACGCGGCGCCGGCGCATTGCACGACTAAGCGTTGGCGCCCGTTCCGGCGCGGGTGTAAAGGATGGCAGTGAAGCGGATGTAGCGTGGCGGCGTGCGAGGGCTCAGTATGAGTAAAGCGAGCGGCCTGGTTCTCATCCTCAGCGGGCTGGCGGTTGCCGCCTATGTGATACCGCCGGACGACGCGACCGACGCCGCGGCGCCGGGCCAGCGCACCGACATCGCCAAGGGCTCTCCCGTCCAGCAGCAGGTCGCCTCGCCGGAACGGACGATCGTGGCGCCGCAGCCGCGACCCGCATTCCGCCCCGTACCGTCGGCCGCGCAGGGGCGCGCCGCCGAGACCGCACCTGCCGCCGCGGCGGCGCAGGGCACGCCCGCCCTGTCGACGCCGCTCGTGGTGACGCTCGCACCCCGCATGAGCGAGCCACCCGCGCCGCGCATCACCATCCCCAAGGGCGAGGCACTGACACGCGAGCTGCAGAAGGAGCTTCGCCGCGTCGGCTGCTATGACGGCGAGATCAACGGCGCGTGGACGCCGTCGACCCGCCGCGCCATGAAGGCCTTCACCGACCGGCTCAACGCCTCCCTACCCGTCGACGCGCCCGACCCGGTGCTCTACGCGCTCGTGCAGGGCCAGCGCGTAGAGGTGTGCGGCAAGCTGTGCCCGACCGGGCAGGCCTCGAGCGAGGATGGGCGCTGCCTGCCGGCCGCCATCGTCGCCCGGGCCGGCCGGCCGCCCGCATCGGCGGGCGAGGCGACGCCCGCGCGCGCCGCCCCGGCCCCGGCCATCGTCGGCTGGTCGACGACCACCACGGCCGCGGCCCCCGCGCCGGTGCCGGCCGCACCGTCGCCGGCCCCGGGCGGCGCGCCGCCGGCCGAGGGCCGCATGGCGCTGGCCGGACCGCCGAGCGAGACGCCGGCAGCCGCGCCACCGCCGGTGGCGCCGCGCGCCACACCCAAGCCGCCCTCCTCCTCCAGCGGGCGGTCCGATCCCGGCTGGGCCCGCCGCACCCTGGCGCGGCAGTTTTTCGAGAGCCACTATTGACGCTCGCGGGCGGGACCCGGCCTACAGCACGATCTCGCCCCGCATGAACGCCTGCGCCTCGGCGCTCGTCGGCTGCGCCAGGAACGCCGCGCGGGGCGTGCGCTCGAGGATGCGACCGTGATGCACGAACACCACCTCGTCGGCGAGGCGGCGCACCTGGCCCAGGTCGTGGCTGATCAGCACCACGCGCACACCCTCCGCGCACACCTCGCCGATCAGCCGCTCGATGGCCGCGGTGGCGGCCGGATCGAGATTCGAGGTCGGCTCGTCGAGGACGAGGACCTGCGGGCCCGTGACGAGCGCGCGCGCGATCGACAGCAGCTGCTGCTCGCCGCCCGAGAGCACGCGCGCCGGTGCGTGGGCGAGATGCGCGAGGTTGGCGCGCTCGAGCGCCTCCTGCGCCCGCTTCGCCCGCTCGGCACGCGACACGGCGGCCACGGCCAAGGCGTACTCGACGTTGGCGAGCGCCGAGCGCCGCAGCAGCACCGGCCGCTGGAACACGAAGCCGATCCTCGGCGCACGGCGCCGGTCGGGGGCGCGTCCGGCCCAGGTCACGCGGCCGCCGGTCGGCGCAACGAGACCGGCGAGCACGCGCACCAGGAGGCTCTTGCCGGCGCCGTTGGGACCGATCAGGACGAGCGTGCCGGCGCCATCGATCTCGATGCCGATGCCGTCGAGGAGGCGCCGGCCGCCGCGCTCGAACACCAGATCCTCGCCGCGGAGCGGCAGAACGGCGGCGCCGTCCTCAGGCATAGGCGGAGCGCGCCGCGGTGGCGCGCAATCCCATCACCATGGCGTTGATGAGGAAAGCGATGGTGAGCAGCACGAAGCCGAGCCCCAGCGCCAGCGCCAGGTCGCCCTTGGACGTCTCCAGAGCGATGGCCGTGGTCATCACGCGCGTCACATGATCGATGTTGCCGCCGACGATGATGACGGCACCGACCTCGGCCGCGGCACGGCCGAAGCCGGCGAGGCAGGCGGTGACGAGGCTGAAGCGGCCGTCCCAGATCAGGGTCGGCACCGCCCGCAGCGGGCCGACGCCCAGCGCCCGCAGCTGTTCGTCGTACTCGTCCCGCAGGTCCTCCAGCGTCTGCCGCGCCAGCGCCGCCACGATCGGCGTCACGAGCACCGTCTGGGCGATGATCATGGCCGCCGGCGAGTAGAGCAGGCCGAAGCCTCCCATGGGGCCGGCGTTCGAGAGCATGAGATAGACGACGAGCCCAACGACCACCGGCGGCAGGCCCATCAGCGCGTTGATGAGAAGGATCAGCAGGGAACGGCCGCGGAAGTCGGCTATGGCGATGAGTGCTCCGAGCGGTAGCCCGACCAGCGCCGCGCACAGGGTGGCGGACAGGCTCACCTGGAGCGACAGGGCGACGATCTCGGCAAGGCTCGCATCGAACGCCGCGATCAATCGGAACGCTTCCGCGAAAGCGCCGGCAAAGTCCTGCATGGCTGCCCCAGCTCGACGGATAACTCCTTTGCAACATACTGATGCTTCTCGGGGACGGGGTCAAAGCGGAAAATTCCGCGGCAATTTGCAGTTGTATCGGGGGTAGCGGCGAAAGGGCGCGGGGCGACGTTGCCGGCTGTCCGACCGTTTCCGGCTTGCCGCAACGATATGCCCATGGTGCCACAGAGAGCGCCGGGTTCGATTCCCGGACGTGAGACGCGGGCTCGGCCGCCCGCACAATTCAGGATGGGGCGCACCGGCGCGGTCCGGGCCCGGCGACGGCCGCGTCGGATCGGACGAGGACGGAGCAATCTCGCGGATGGCACACGGCGCCGTCGCGTACCCGCAATCGGCGGCGTCTGGCGCAACCGCGGGCAAAGGTCAAGACTTGACCGGGTCGAGCCCTGAGGCCAAAAGCGGACCGGACGCCGCGCATCGGCGCGAGGCGCCCGGCCAGCGCAGCATATTTTCCCGAATAGAGGTAGAATGACCGTGCGGTTGGCGGCATGAGCACCGTTTTGCGTCGAGTCCTCGGCCTGGCTGCGGGGTGCGCTCTCGCGGTGCTCGTCATGGCCTCGGGATGCGAAGCGGGCGCCGGCGTGCTGCAAAAGGTGCGCGCGCGCGAGCATGTCATCTGCGGAATCGCCAACGGCCGCAAGGGCTATTCGGCGACCGACGGCGAGGGCTCCTGGAGCGGCATCGGCGTCGACTTCTGCCGGGCGCTGGCGGTGGCGGTGCTCGGCAACCGCGACGCGGTGCGCTTCCGCGTGGTGGCGCCCGAGGAGCGCTTGGCCGTGCTGCAGTCGGGCGAGGTCGACGTGCTGTCGGGCAGCCTCGCCTTCTCCTCGAGCAGCGACACCGCGCTCGGCATCCGCTTCCCCGGCGTGCTCGTCTACGGCGGGCAGGGCTTTCTCGTGCGCAAGGCGCAGGGGGTCGCCAGCGCGCTCGAGCTGTCGGGGGCGCGCATCTGTGTCAGCGCCGACACCGACGATGCGCAGGGCATCGGCGAGTACTTCGGCGGTCTGCGCATGCCCTACGAGCTCTCCAAGCTCGACAGCTGGCAGAGCGCGGTTGCAGCTTATGCCGACAAGAGTTGCCAGGTGCTGTCGGGCGACGTGGCGGCACTCGCCGCCGCGCGCCAGAAGCTCGCCGATGCCGGCGAGCACATCATCCTGCCCGAGTACGCGGCGCGGCGGCTCGAAGGCCCGGCGATCAGGCAGGGCGACGAGGCCTGGTTCGCCGTCGTGCGCTGGGTGATCTACGCGCTCGTGGCCGCCGAGGAGCTGGGCATCACCAGCGCCAACGCCGACGCCATGAAGGCCTCCACCAACGTCAGGGTGCGCCGGTTCCTGGGGCTCGACTCCGACCTCGGCGCGCGGCTCGGCCTCGCCGCCGACTGGACCCAGCGCGTGATCCGGCAGGTCGGCAACTACGGCGAGCTGTTCGAGCGCCACTTGGGCCCCAAGTCGCCGCTCAAGCTCGAGCGCGGCCTCAACGGCCTCGCCGGCAACGGCGGTCTGCACTACGCGCCGTCGTTCCGCTGAGCCGGCTACGGCCCGCGGATCACCTCGACCTGGACCACGTCGCCCGCCTGCACCGTGAAGGTGCGGCGGAAGACGTCGGCGCCGTTGCGCGCGCTCACCGTGTAGGTGCCGGGCGCGAAGATGTGGGTGGGGAGCGCGCCGACGCTGTCCTTCACGGTCTCGCCGCGGGTGTCGACCACGTTCCACTGCGTGTCGGCGATGGCATCGCCGCCGGGCCGCCCCACCAGCTTGAAGGTCACGCGCGCGGCGGCATGCGTCAGCGTCGCCTCGGTGAGCTTGCCTGCCTCCACCGTCACGTCGGCGCGCGCCACCGCGTTGGCGTCGCCGTAGGTGCCGACGATGCTGTAGATGCCGGCATTCAGCCTGATGACGAGGCCGGGCCTGGCGGCGCCCATCACGCGCACGCGCTGGCCGTACTGGTCGCGCTCGTCGGAGAAGATGTCGTAGCTCACCGCCTTGTCGGTGATGGGCTCGCCGTTGGCGAGAGCGGGGATCAGTCTCAGGCCCCCGGCATTGAGCACGAAGCGTTCCTGCACCGCCTGCGCGCCGGTGACGGTGATCTTGCGCGTCAGGTGTGCCCGCCCGAAGGCGACGTTGACGATGTACTCGCCGGGCTCGAGCCGCAGCGACGGCGTCGCCTCGCGGCGCAGGGCGGCGAGCTTGAGCTTGCCGTCGGGCCCGGGCCGTTCGTGGAAGACG
>DASRDL010000070.1:0-9219 GCA_035652635.1 Hyphomicrobiaceae bacterium
CTCGAGCGCGCGGGAGGTGTGCCACAGCTCGCGGAAGGTCACCTGCTGCAGGATGAGGGCGCGCGTCATGCGCGAGGCGAGGCGGTGGTAGTGCGGTATGGCCACCGACAGGCGCCGGCTCGGCTCGCGGGCGACGAGGCCCGACTGCTCGAGCAGGCGGATGCCCTCGCGCACGGTCGAGCGGTTGACGCCGAACTGCTTGACGAGCTCGGATTCCGTGCCGATCGGGTCGCCCGGCTTGAGCCGGCCCGACAGGATCTTGCGCTCGATCGCCTCCGCCACCAGCTCGTAGGCCGGCCGCGGCTTGATGCGCTCGAACCTGGTGGTGATCTCTGCCACTTGCGTCCCGTGAAGTGCGGCCGCCGGCACCGGTGGGTGCCGGCGGCAGCCGTCCGCGTGGGTTACTGGCTCGGGCTCTCGTTGGAGAGCACGTCGCCGAACAGCTCGAACGACTCACCCTTCACGCGGGCGAGACGCACCGCCTGGATCGGATAGAAGTCGGTCGCGCTGGTGTTGATCTTGATGCCGGGCAGCAGCATGGGCGCCTCGTAGCCCTTCAAGCTGGCGGCCTGCTTCATGACGTTCGCACGCGTGAGATCGTCGCCGCAGTTCTTGAGCACCTGCACCAGCGTGTTGGCGACGGCGTAGCCGTAGTTGTGACCGTCGTCGCGCAGGTCGGCGCCGGGCATGTACTTCGCCATGAACGCCTTCCAGGCCAGGACGTCGGGCGCGTTGGCCCACTGCGGGTCGGCCGGATCCTTCCGGTAGAGCGCGAGGATGACGCCCTGCGAGGCCTCCAGGCCGGCCGGCTTGAACACCGCGCCGAACGAGGACGACACGTTGTTGAGGTAGTGGACCGGCTTCCAGTTGATCTCGGCCGCCTTCTTGATCGCCTGCGCCGCGAACTTGGGCGTGGTGATGTTGAAAAAGACGTTGGCGCCCGAGTTCTTGAGCTGGATCATCTGGCTGTCGACCGTGGGGTCGGTGACCTCGTAGGTGGCCACCTGGACGATCTTGTCGGCGTCCTTGCCGAGGCCGGTCTTGAAGCCGTTGAAGTAGTCCTTGCCGTAGTCGTCGTTCTGCATGAGGACGCCGATCTTCGGGTCCTTCACGGTGGCCAGGATGTGCTTGGCGTAGATGGCGCCTTCGGTCGCGTAGTCTGGCTGCCAGCCCATGGTCCACGGGAAGTTCTTCGGGTCGCCCCACTTCGAGGCGCCGGTGGCCACGAACAGCTGCGGCACCTTCTTGGCATTCATGTACTTGTGGATCGCCGTGTTGGGCGGCGTGCCGAGCGTGTTGAAGAGGAACAGGACCTTGTCCTCCTCCACCAGCTTGCGCACCATCTCGACCGTCTTGGGCGGCGAGTAGCCGTCGTCGTAGGTGATGAAATTGATCTTGCGGCCGTTGATGCCGCCGTCATCGTTGACCTTCTTGAAGAAGGCTTCGATGGTTTTGCCGATCACCCCGTAGGCCGATGCGTTGCCGGAGTAGGGATTGGTGTGGCCGATCTTGATCTCGGTGTCGGATGCGCCCTCGTCGTATTTCTTCTGCGCGCTGGCTTGGCCGCCAGCCAAGCCGATCGCAAGCGCACCAGCGCCGGCGAGCAGCATTCTTCGCGTCGTCTGCCTCATTTCGAATCCTCCTTTGTCGACTGCAAAGCTCGGCTTCGAGCGGAGGGCCCTGGGCCACCGCTGCGAACTCGTATCCACCGCCAGAGCGCGGTCAGGCCGCCGGCGACGCCCATCGGCATCGTGTACATCAGAATGATCAACGCCAAGCCGTAGATGGTCCACGGCTCGAGGTCGATCGGCAGATGCACGGCGAGCGAGATCTTCTTGGTGAGAGCGTCGGCGTACTTCTCGATCACCTGCACGAAGACGCCGCCGACGACCGCGCCCGGCAGCGAAGCGATGCCGCCGATAACCGCACCGACCAGGATGGCGATCGACAGCTCGAAGCGGAAGCTGTCAGGCGACACGAACTCGAAGATGATGGCATGCAGCGCACCGGCGATGCCCGTGTAGAGGGCGCTGATGCCGAACGTCACCGCCTTGTACTGCGAGACGTTGATGCCCATGGTGCTCGCCGCCATCGTATGGTCGCGGATCGCCGTCAAGGCACGCCCGGTGCGGCTGTCGAGCAGGTTGCGGGCGATCCAGAACATGACGACGGCCACGATCAGCACCACGAGGTACATCCACTGGTCGCCGGAGAGCGGCAGCCCGAAAGGTGCGTCCGGCTTGATGAGGTTGATGCCCTGCACGCCGTGCGTGAAATCCTCCAGATGGTGGTACTTGAGCATCTGGGGGACCGAGATGGCGAGCGCGAAGGTAGCGAGCGCCAGGTAATGACCCTCCAGGCGGAGTGCCGGCAGGCCGAACAGGTAGCCGACGACGAAGCAGGCAATCGCGGCAATCGGCAGAGTCGACCAATAAGGCCAATCCCACCGGTCCATCAGGATCGCTGCACAGTAGGCGCCGACGGCGAAAAACGCGCCGTGGCCGAGCGAGATCTGGCCGTTGAAGCCGGTCAGCAGGTTGAGGCCCAGCACGGCGATGGCGTAGACGATCATGAGGCTCAGCTGCAGGAAGGTGTAGTTGCTGATCAGCCCGGTCTTGCCGCCGATCACCGGCAGCAGGGCCATCACGATCAGGCCGAGCCACAGGAGCCAGTTTCCGCCGAGCACCGACGCTGCTCGCCGGCCCGTCTCCACACCGTTTGCCGTCGTCGTCGTTGCCATCGCACTACACCCGCTTGACGGTGACGCGGCCGAACAGGCCGCTGGGCTTCAGCGTAAGCACGGTGATGACGATGATGAGGGCGACCGTCAACTTCTCGCCGTTGCCGACGATGTAGACGCCCGATGACTTCTCCAAGAGGTTGCCGAAGTAGGCGACGAGGTTCTCCAGCACGCCGACGATGAAGCCGCCGGCCACCGCGCCCCCCGGGCTGGCGATGCCGCCCACCAGCGCGCCGGCGAAGCCGTAGAGCAGGATGCTCGCCATCATGTTGGGCTCCAGGTACACGGCGGGTGCCACCAGTGTGCCGGCGACCGCACCGATGGCCGCCGCCAGCCCCCAGCCAAGGGCCAGCATCCAGTCGACGCGGATGCCGGCAAGCCGCGCCGAGGCCGGATTCTGTGCCGCCGCGCGCATGGCGAGCCCCAGCGGCGTGAAACGAAAGAAGGCGAAGAGCGCCACCAGCAGCACGAGCGTCACCAGCACCATGCCGATCTGGTGCGGGCCGATGTAGCCGGAGCCGACGAATGTGATGTTGGGGAATGGGGAGGGAAACACCTTGATGGTGTGCCCCCAGATGGCGCCGGCCATGGAGTGGAAGATCGCCAGCAGGCCGATGAAGACGACAACCACCGACAGGATCGGCGCATCATGCAGCGGCCGCAGGATGACGCGCTCGATGCCGACGCCGAGCAGGAACGACAACAGCGCCACCGCAGGCAGCGCGATCCAGAAGTTCAGCCCCCACTGCAGCATCTGCCACACGAGGTAGGCGCTGAACATCGCCATCTCGCCCTGGGCGAAGTTGATGTGATCGGTGGACACGAAGATCATCACCAGTGCCAGCGCCAGGCAGGCGTAGATGGCGCCGTTGGCGAGCCCGGAGGCGACCTGTTGGATGAGCTGCTCCATGCCGTACCCTGCGTTTCCTCAGTACCCCAGGTAGGACTTGCGTATGGCCTCGTCGTTCTTCACGTCGGCGGCCTTGCCCGACATCACCACGCGCCCCGTTTCGAGCACGTAGGCGTGGTCGGCGAGATCGAGCGCCAGGGCGGCGTTCTGCTCCACCAGCAGCATGCTCACCTTGGCCTCGCCGTTGATGCGGCGCATGATGCGGAAGATCTCCTGCACGATCAGCGGCGCCAGCCCGAACGACGGCTCGTCGAGCAGCATCAGGCGCGGCGAGAGCATCAGCGCCCGGCTGATCGCCAGCATCTGCTGCTCGCCGCCCGACAGCGTGCCGGCCTGCTGCGACAGGCGCTGCTTCAGGATCGGGAAATACTCGAACACCATCTCGCGATCGCGCTCCACCGCGGCGCGGTCGGAGCGGGTGTAGGCGGCAACGCGCAGGTTCTCGTCCACGCTCAGGTTGGTGAAGGTGCCGCGACCCTCCGGCACGTGGGCGACGCCGAGCCGCACCACCTCCTCGGTGGCGAGCCCGCCGATGGGCTTGCCGTCGAGCTTCACGGAGCCTTGCGTGCGCACCAGGTTGCAGATGGCGCGCAGCGTGGTGGTCTTGCCGGCGCCGTTGGCGCCCAACAGCGTGGTGATGCCGCCCTGTTCCAGCGCGAAGCTGACATCGTGCAGCGCCTGGGTCTGGCCGTAGTAGGCTTTGAGGCCCTCCACCTCGAGCAGCGCCGCCATCTCAGGCCTCCGTTCCGAGGTAGGCGCGGATGACCTCCGGGTCCTTCTGCACCTCGGCCGGCGTGCCCTCGGCGATCTTGCGGCCGAAGTCGATGGCGACCACCTTGTCGGAGACCGACATGACGAGGCTCATGTGGTGCTCCACCAACAGCACCGTGACGTGCTGGGTGTCGCGCACGCGCCGGATCTGCCCGCGCAGGACGTCGACCTCGTCGTGATTGAGCCCGGCCGCCGGCTCGTCGAGCAGCAGCAGCTTCGGGCTCGAGGCGAGCGCCCGGGCGAGCTCGACGCGCTTGCGCACCGGGAACGGCAGACCGCCGGCGGGCCGATGCGCGAACGCCTCGAGGTCCATGAAGGCGGCGAGCTCCTCGGCCCGCTCGGTGATGCTCCGCTCCTCGGGGCCCGAGCGCGGCAGACGCAGCGCCGTGGTGATGAAGCCGTTGGCGGTGCGGCTGTGGCAGCCGACCTTGATGTTGTCGAGCACCGACATGCGGTCGAACAGGGCCACGTTCTGGAACGTGCGGCCGATGCCCAGCTTGGGGATGGCGTGGCGCGGCTCCCGGAGAATCGAGCGGCCCTCGAACAGCACGTCGCCCTCGTCCGGCACGTAGAGGCGCGACAGGCAGTTGAAGAGCGTGGTCTTGCCGGCACCGTTGGGGCCGATCAGGCCGGCGATCTGGCCGGAGCCGACGTCGAAGGAAACGCCGTCGAGAGCGACGATGCCGCCGAAGTGCACCGACACGTTGCGCACGCTCAACAGCGGCGTGCTGCCCGCCTCGGCAGCGGTGCGCAAAGCAGTCTGCGCGACCATGGTGTGCGCTCTCTCCTTGGACCTGTGGCTGTTGTCTTCTTGGGCGACTGCGGCCGCCTGTCCGATTGTCGGACCGCCACCTTATGGAATGCCTCGGCGCCGGTCCATAGGCAAGATTGTCGTCCCGCCGGCGACCGTCCAACGTGGCAAACGGGCCGGCGCAGTGTGCGCCGACCCGATGATCCTACGATGCCCGCCGCACCGCCCTCACGAACTGCACGGCCGCGCCCGGGCGATGCAATGCCAGCGCCGGCCGGGGCTGATCTTGTTGCAGCGCTCGACCTTGCCGGTGGCACGGCCCCAGCGGCTGTAGCTCAAGCCGTAGCGCCGGCGCACCTCGCTCCTCCAGCGGTTCCGCGCCACCAGCTGCGTGGGGTTCTGGAACACGCCGCTCGCGGCACTCTCAACCGGCGCTCGGCAGCGCGCGCTCGCCGGCGTGGCATCCAGAATCGCCATCCCGCCGAGCAGCGCCACCGCGCCGACGGCCCCATAGGCCAGACTCCTCGCTGTCATGCTCGCTCTCCTTTGCTTCGTACCTTCCCCGGCGATAAACCAGTCGCAACCTTCGCCGCGAGCCTAGGCACAGCCGCGGAGCATTGACAATCGCCCGACGGCTGCACGCACACCGTCGCTGCCGCAAGTTGCCGCCCATTGCCGCATCCTGACAGCCGGCCGACGGGCGGCGTTGATCCGGCGGCGATCCACCACCACAATCGAGCCGTTTGTTGGCAGCTGCCGGCCGAGCGGCCGCGCATCTGCCCGGACGCGGCGGGGCCGCGGCGTCCGCAACGGGGAAATGGCCCATCCGCAACGGATCGGGCAGGGCAATCGAGGGGCAATGGGCATCGAGCACACCGCGCCGGCCGCACCCGAGCGGCGCCGGTTCTTCCGCGATCTGTCCGCGGCCGGCGCGGCGAGCGCCCTCGTCGCCTTCCTGTTCGCGGCCAGCGGCCCGCTGGCAATCGTGCTGGCAACCGGCGCCAAGGGCGGGCTGGCGGAGGCCCAGATCGCCTCCTGGGTGTTCGGCTCGCTCGCCGTCAACGGCGCCGTCAGCATCGTCTACTGCCTCGTCTGGCGCCAGCCGCTGGTGTTCTTCTGGACCATCCCCGGCACCGTGCTGGTTGGCACCGCGCTCGAGCACCTGACCTTCGCCGAGGTGATCGGCGCCTACCTCGCCACCGGCCTGCTGATGCTGGCCCTCGGACTCACAGGCTGGGTGCGCCGCGCCATGCAGGCCATCCCGATGCCGATCGTCATGGCCATGGTGGCCGGCGTGTTCCTGGCCTTCGGGCTCGACTGGGTGCGCGCCTTCCAGGCCGAGCCGCTGATCGCGGCGAGCATGACGGCGGCGTTCCTGGCCGCCAGCCTGGTGCCGGCGGTGGCGGCGCGGGTGCCGCCGCTGATCGTGGCGCTGGCGATCGGCGCGCTCGTCATCCACCAGGCCGGCACGTTCGCGCCGGGCCTCGGGCAGACGAGCCTGCTGGCGACGCCGCAATTGCAGATGCCGGCGTTCTCGTGGGCGGCGATGGCGGAGCTGGTGGTGCCCCTGGCGATCACGGTGCTGGTGGTTCAGAACGGCCAGGGCATCGCCGTGCTGACGGCCGCCGGCCACGCGCCGCCGGTCGACCAGATCGCCGTCGGCTGCGGCCTCACCTCGATGGCGGGGGCGCTGATCGGGGCCGTGTCCACCTGCCTCACCGGCCCCGTCAATGCCATTCTCGCCGCCGCCGGCAACCGGGAGGGCCAGTACACGGCCGGCGTGCTGGTGGGCGTGCTGGCGATCGGCTTCGGGCTCGCCGCACCGCTGGTGACGCGGCTGATGCTCTCGACCCCGCCGGCCTTCATCGCCACCCTCGCCGGCCTCGCCATGCTGCGCGTGCTGCAGTCGGCCTTCACGATCGCCTTCCAGGGCCGCTTCACGCTGGGGGCGCTGGTGACGTTCCTCGTGACGGTCGCCGGCATCCCCGTGCTCAACATCGGCGCCCCGTTCTGGGCCCTGATCGCGGGCACGTGCGTGTCGCTCGTGCTGGAGCGGGGGGACTGGCGGGGGTAGGGGGGACGCGGTGCCTGTTGCCGGCCGCAGCCGGACGCGATTTCGGCCGAGGTCAACCCACGTCCAGCCGCGCCAGCTCGGCAGCGAATGCGGCGCGCAGGGCCCGCGCCTCCGCGTCGGGCAGCCAGTTCGCCATCTGCGGGAAAATCACGCGATAGAGCGAGGCCTCGCTCTCGTCCCAGGGCTCGCCGGGCGCCGCCTTCGCCCTGGCCAGGATCGCCATCAGCTCCGCGCGCACGCTCTCGGGATCGGGATCGTAGCTCCGCGCCTCGGGCGCGCCGAACATGTCGAGCTGGGTTGCCGCAGTTGACGGCTCGGGTTCGCCGTCGCGGGCCATGCGGTGTCCGTGCGCAGTTGCGAATCGGACAAAGCATGGATTGATTCGAACGGCGGGCGCGACTAGTGGAGGCTGTCTCACAGTCGCCTATCGACCTTGATTGTGACGATGGCGAGTGCCGGTGCCATGTAGATCAGTACAGCCACGACGATGCCGATGGCGATCGCGGTAAACAGCCGATTCATCCGGTGTCCCCTTCAGGGTCGCTGGGTGATGGGGTGACCGGATGCTTTGCCGGCGCCGGTCACCCCGCGTCTCGCGGAATGCCGGAGCGCAGTCGCAGTCCGCCATTTCGCGAGCGCGGGCAGCGAATCAGGTCTCAGGGGATGGAGTGATGAGGGGCCTGCAGCGCGGCCGAGTCAATGCCCCGGAGGCCCTTAAGAAGGAAGGCTTATCCACACATTTATTTTGATGAGGGCCGACCTTCGTCGATCAGCAATTGGGCTCCGCCCCTCCCTTCCCCGGTGTCGCCCCTCCCTTCCCCGTTGCCCCCCGCGTTACCCTCGCCATATATCTCCCCCATGCCCCGCGCCCCACGTGACACCACCCCGCGCCCGCGCCCCTCGCGGGCCAAGTCGGGCAAGCCGCCGGCGCCGCCGGCCGAGGGGGCCGCCGGCACGCCGGTGACGAAGCGTTCGGCCGAAGCGGGCTTTGCCGAGGCGCCGCAGGCGCCGTTCCTGCCCGCCGCGTCCTCCACCCTGCCCGCCCTGCGCAACAGCGGCCCGCCGTCGCGCAACTTCGCCGACATGACGGCCTCGCTCAACGCGCTGCTGGCCCGCCCGCACGAGCGCTCGGAGCGGGCGCGGCAGGTGCTGGCCCTGCAGCCGATGCTCGCCAGCCACCCGCTGGTCGCCGGCGAGGCGCGCCTGTTCACCCCGCACCGGCCGCCGCGGCCGGACAAGAGCGAGGGCGGCATTCCCTTCAAGCTGGTGGCGGAGTTCGAGCCCAAGGGCGACCAGCCCACCGCCATCCGCGAGCTGGTCGAGGGCGTCAATGCGCACGAGCGCAATCAGGTGCTGCTGGGCGTCACCGGCTCGGGCAAGACGTTCACCATGGCCAAGGTGATCGAGGCGACCCAGCGCCCGGCCCTGATCCTCGCCCCCAACAAGACGCTGGCCGCCCAGCTTTACGGCGAGTTCAAGGGCTTCTTCCCCGACAACGCGGTCGAGTACTTCGTCTCCTACTACGACTACTACCAGCCGGAAGCCTACGTGCCGCGCACCGACACCTACATCGAGAAGGAGTCCTCCATCAACGAGCAGATCGACCGCATGCGCCATGCCGCCACGCGCGCCCTGCTCGAGCGCGACGACGTCATCATCGTCGCCAGCGTGTCGTGCATCTACGGCATCGGCTCGGTGGAGACCTACACGGCCATGACCTTCACCGTGCAGGTGGGCGAGACCCTGCCGCAGCGCCAGCTGCTGGCCGACCTCGTCGCCCTGCACTACCGGCGCAGCGACCAGAACTTCGTGCGCGGCAGCTTCCGCGTGCGCGGCGACACGGTGGAGCTGTTCCCGGCCCACTTGGAGGACCGCGCCTGGCGCATCTCGCTGTTCGGCGACGAGGTGGAGGCCATCGTCGAGTTCGACCCGCTCACGGGGGCCAAGACCGACGAGCTGAAGCTGGTCAAGGT
>DASRDL010000071.1:0-15388 GCA_035652635.1 Hyphomicrobiaceae bacterium
GGCATGGAACAGCGGCACGACGGGCAGGATGGTGCGGTTGAAGGCGAACAGGTCGGGGCGCGTGGCGATGAGGAAGAAGGTGTGCAGCATCATCGCCCGGTTGGAGTAGAGCACGCCCTTGGGCTCGCCGGTGGTGCCCGACGTGTAGCAGAGCGAGCAGGCGGCATTCTCGTCGAACTCGGGCCAGGTGAAGGCCGACGGCACTTCCGCCAGCAGCCCCTCGTAGCACAGGAGACCCTTGAGCCCCGACTTCTCCGGCATGTGCGCGCGGTCGGTCATCAGCACGTAAGTCTTCATGGTCTTCAGCGCCGGGGCCACCTTCTCGACCAGCGGCAGGAAGGTCAGATCGAAGAACAGTGCCGTGTCCTCCGCGTGGTTGGCGATGTAGGTGATCTGCTCGGGGAACAGGCGCGGGTTGATGGTGTGGCAGACCGCGCCGATGCCGGCGATGGCGAAGTAGAGCTCGAAGTGGCGGTAGCCGTTCCAGGCCAGCGTCGCCACGCGGTCGCCGGGCTTGACGCCGAGGCCGACGAGGGCGTTGGCGAGCCGGCCGATGCGTTCGCGGGCTTGTGCGTAACCATAGCGGTGGATGCCGCCCTCCACGGTCTGCGACACCACCTGAACGTCGGGGTAGATCTCGGCCGCGTAGTCGATCACGCTCGAGACCAGCAGCGGCCGATCCATCATCATTCCGCGCAGCATCCCCACATCCTCCCTGGCATGCACTCACCTTCGAGAGTACCCTCGCGCCTAAGCCGGCGCTAGGCAAGGCGCCGACGCGACGCACCGGGGAAAGAAGGAGAGCAGCCGTGGCCGTAGTCGAGACCGAGAAGCAGGGCGAGGTCGCCGTCATCCGCATGGACAATCCGCCCGTCAACGCGCTGGGCCATGCCCTGCGGGTGGGCCTGGAGAAGGCCTTCGCCGAGGCCAATGCAGATGCCGGTATCAAGGCCATCGTGCTGACCGGGACGGGCCGGTTCTTCTCGGCCGGGGCCGACATCACCGAGTTCAAGGCGGAGATGAAGCCGCCGCACCTGCCGCCGCTGATCGACAGGATCGAGGCCGGCGTCAAGCCGGTGGTGGCCGCCATCAACGGCACGGCGTTGGGCGGCGGGCTGGAGCTGGCGCTCGGCTGCCATTACCGGGTCGCGGGCAAGGACGTGCGCCAGCTGGGGCTGCCGGAGATCAAGCTCGGCATCATCCCCGGCGCCGGCGGCACGCAGCGGCTGCCCAGGGCGATCGGCGTCGAGCAGGCCCTGCAACTCATCACCACGGGCAACTTCATCGACGCGGCCAAGGGCGCCGCCGCCGGCCTCATCGACAAGGTCGTGGACGGCGACGTGGTGGCGGCCGCGGTCGCATTTGCCAGGCAGCAGGTGGGCAAGCCGCCGCGCCGCATCGGCGAGAAGACCATCGACAAGGCCTCCTTCCCGGCCGGCCTGTTCGAGAAGGCGCGCGCCTCGCTCGGCCGCCACCCCAGCGGGCCGGTGGCGCCGAGGGCCGCCATCGACGCCGTCGAGGCGGCAACCACCATGCCGATAGCCAGGGGCAACGAACGCGAGCGCGAGGTGTTCCGCGAGGCGGCGGCGAGCCCTTATGCACGCGCCCTGCAGTATGCCTTCTTCGCCGAGCGGCAGGCCGCCAACCTGCCGGGCATCGGCCCCGACACCAAGCTGCGCGACATCAAGACGGTGGGCATCCTCGGCGCCGGCACCATGGGCACCGGCATCGGCCTCGCCTTCCTCAACGGCGGGTTCCCCGTGACGATCGTGGAGACCACGCAGGAGGCGCTGGATCGGGGCGTCGCCCGCATCAAGGACACCCTGGACGCCAACGTCAAGCGCGGGCGCATCACCGAGGCGCAGGCGGCGGACCGCTTCGCCAAGCTCACCCCGTCGCTGGCGATGGAGGACCTCGCCAAGGCCGACCTCGTCATCGAGGCCGTGTTCGAGAACATGACGCTGAAGAAGGAGGTGTTCCAGAAGCTCGACAAGATCGCCAAGCCCGGGGCCATCCTCGCCACCAACACCTCCACCCTCGACGTCGACGAGATCGCCGCCGTGACCAAGCGGCCGCATGACGTGCTGGGCATGCACTTCTTCTCGCCCGCCAACATCATGCGCCTCTTGGAGATCGTGCGCGCCGAGAAGACCGGCAACGACGTGATGGCGACCGCCATGGCAATCGCCAAGCGCATCAACAAGGTGGGCGTGCAGGCCGGGGTGTGCGACGGCTTCGTCGGCAACCGCATGCTCGCGGCCTACGGCAACGAGGTGCAGGCCATGACGCTCGAAGGCGCCATGCCGCAGGAGATCGACGGCGCGCTCGAGGCCTGGGGCATGGCCATGGGGCCGCTGGCCGTGAGCGACCTCGCCGGCCTCGACGTGGGCTACCGTATCCGCAGGGAGAGGAAGCTCACCGGCGAGGCGGCCCAGTTCGCCCGCATCCCCGACAAGATCGTGGAGATGGGCCGCCATGGCCAGAAGACGGGCGCCGGCTACTACAAGTACGACGCCAACCGCAAGCGCATCGTCGACCCCGAGATCGAGGCGCTGATCCGCGCGGAGGCCGAGGCGCTGCAGATCAAGCAGCGCCACATCCCCGCCGAGGAGATCGTGGAGCGCTGCCTGCTCAGGCTCGCCAACGAGGGCGCCAAGATCGTCGAGGAGGGCATCGCGCTCCGCGCCAGCGACTGCGACGTGATGTACCTGAACGGCTACGGCTTCCCGGCCTGGCGCGGCGGCCCGATGTGGCAGGCCGATAACATGGGGCTCAAGACGGTGGCGCAGAAAATCAAGGCCTACGAGGCCAAGTACGGTGCCCGCTGGAAGATCGCCCCGCTGATCGAGAAGCTCGCCGCCGAGGGCAGCTCATTCGCGGCGCTGGACGCCAAGAAGAAGTAGCGTAGGGCGCAAAAGGCGAAGCCGCATTGCGCCGATCCGGGCGGTATCGGTGCAATGCGCTGCGCTTTTGCACCCTACGGCCTAACCCCGCTCGGGGTAATCGTGTTGCGCCCCGCCCGGGTCCGTCACCAGCGCGCCGTTCCCGGACAGGTATTGCGGCCCAACCGGCACCTTGCCGTGCCCGCCGGGGATGTCGAGAACGTAGGTGGGCTGGGCGAGGCCGGAGAGGCGGCCGCGCAGGGCGCGCATCAGGCGCTGGCCGTCGGCAAGCGAGACGCGGAAGTGGCCGGTGCCGGGCGCCGCATCGAGGTGATGCAGGTAGTAGGGCTTGACCCGCGCCGCCACGAAGGCGCGCATCAGCTCGGCCAGGGTCGCGGCATCGTCGTTCACCCCCTTCAGCAGCACGGTTTGGCTGAGAAGGGGAATGCCGGCATCGGCAAGACGGGCGCAGGCGGCGCGCGCCGTCTCGTCGAGCTCGCGGGGGTGATTGGCGTGGATGGCGACATAAACCGCCTTGCCCCCCTCCTTCAGCGCGCCGATGAGGTCCGCGGACACGCGCGCAGGGTCGGCGACGGGAACGCGCGTGTGCCAGCGCAGCACCTTGACGTGCGCGATGGCGGATAGGCGGCGCGTCACTTCGGCAACGCGCCGGGGCGACAGCATGAAGGGATCGCCGCCGGTAAGGATGACCTCCCAGATCGCGGGCGTGGCGGCGATGTAGGCGAGCGCGGCATCGAGCGCCTTGCCCGACAGGGCCTGCGGGCCGCCCGGGCCCACCACCTCGCGGCGGAAGCAGAAGCGGCAATAGACCGGGCAGACGTGCGTCAGCTTCAACAGCGCGCGGTCGGGGTAGCGGTGCACGATACCGGGCACCGGGGAGAGGCGTGCCTCGTCGAGCGGATCGGCGCGCTCCTCGGGCCGGGAGTCGAGCTCGCGCGCGTCGGGCAGGAGCTGGCGGGCGACGGGATCGTTGGCGTCCGTGCGGTCGATCAGTCGCAGCATCTGCGGTGTGACGGCGACGGCATAGCGCGCGGCCACCGCGTGGAGCGTGCCGGCATCGTCTGCGGCCGCCAGGCCGGCTGTCTGCAGCTCCTTCACGCTGCGCAGCGTGCGTGACGACCGGCTCATGGCGTTGCGAACAGCTCGGGCAGGCAGCCGCCGACGGCGGCGGCCAGCTCCTCGAGTTGGCTCCTGCTGCGCGGGGTGATCTCGCCGAGCGCGGCGAGGAAGGTCTCGGGTGTCAGCTGCGTCAGAGGCAGCGCCCGGTACCAGCCCTCGGCGGCGAGCATCCTGCGGTACTCGGCCTCGCGCGACTCGAGCGTGCAGGCTTCCGGCGATACCGCCACCACGGGGAGGCAGGCGCCGACGGCCTCGGTGAGCATGCTGCTGGAGTCGTCCGTGCACAGGATGGCATCGGCGGCGGAGAGGATGGAGGCCACCGTGCCCGCCCCGGCGGTGCGGTAGTCGATGAATTGCTCGATGCCGGCGTCGGGCTCGTCCGCCATCTCGGCCAGCGCGCGGGCGATGACGCTATCGGAGCGGCGCGAGGTCGTGGCCAGCCAGCGCGTGCCGTGGGCCCGGTGCGCCGCGCGCAGGAAGGTCGTGAGGCGATGCCAGTCGCGGGCCTCGTAGCGAAAGGTGCCGGAGTTGCCGCCGATCAGCACGCCGACGCGGGCCGGGGGATTGCCCGGACCCGGACGCTGAGCTCTGCCGTGGCCGTTGGCGGGCAAACGCGCCACGTCGAAGGGCGAGGGCGGCAGGGTCAGGAGATGGTTCGGCAGCTGCGCGAAGCGCTCGAGCGAGACGAGCACGAGCCGCACGTGCTCGGGTGAAAGCTGCCGCAGCCGGCCGCAGAAGATGTTGGGCGCGCCCAGCGCCTTGGCCGCGGCGGCGTTGGCGGCCAGCGTTTCGCCGCCCGCCGACACCACGAGGTCGGCCTTGGGCAGCTCGTCTGCCCGAATGCCGAAGCCGAGGCGCAGGACGAGGTAGGGTGATGCACCTCTGTTCACGAGCTGCAATAGGGTGCGTGTCGGCACGATGAAGCGGCGGCGCACCTCCAGCCTGACGGTCGTCACCGGCCGCAGGCGTCCGACGGCGGTGATCACGCCCTCGGCCTGGTGATAGTGGCCGGGCTTGTCGTCGGCAATCAGGAGCGCGGTCAGGGGTGGTCTGGTCACGGGGTGCAATAGCTCGGACTCACGGGCGACGCACGCTTCGCGCCCGCGGCAGTGGTGGGCCCGGCAGGACTCGAACCTGCAACCAGACGGTTATGAGCCGCCGGCTCTAACCATTGAGCTACGGGCCCCGCCGGCCAACGGGTGCGCCTCTATAGCACCACTCCGGCAGCGCGTGGAACGGCTTGGACGACGGTTTCCGGAAACGGGCCGGACCTGGGCATCGTTCTGCCAACAGCGTAGGCTGCAATGGAGTTGCAGGGGCGGCCGGGCAGACAAGGATCGACAATGGGCAAGCGCGCGAGGCTCCGACACATCGGCGTGGTGGTGGCGATGGCTGCCGCGGCAATGCTCTTTCAGGCGAGGATGGCCATGGCAGCGGACGGCGACAGGAAAATCGAGCGCACCATCAGTGTCTCGGCCACGGGCAGCGTCATGGCAGAGCCCGATCTGGCGCGCATCTCGGCCGGCGTGGTCGCGGAGGCCGATACGGCGCGCGAGGCGCTGGCGAGGAACAGCACCGTCATGAAGAAGCTGCTCGACGGCCTCAAAGGCCTCGGCATCGAGCCCAGGGACATGCAGACCAGCGCCGTCAACGTCGAGCCGCGCTACGTCCAGTCGGTGTCCGGCCGGCCGTCCAGCATCAGCGGCTACCGGGTGGTCAACCAGGTGCGGCTGACCGTGCGCGAGGTTCCACGGCTGGGGGAGATCCTCGACGCTGCCATCGGGCTCGGTGCCAACCAGGTGCACGGCATCAGCTTCGACGTGAGCCGCGCCGAGGCGCTGCAGGACGAGGCACGCAAGCAGGCGATCGCCAACGCACGCCGTCGGGCGGAACTCTATGCCGCAGCCGCCGGCGTCGAGCTCGGCCCCGTGCTGCAGATCATCGAAGGCGATGCCCAGGTGGCCCGCCCGGTGTTCGCCGCGCGCCTGGCCGCCGCCGCGCCGGCGGTGCCCGTCGAGGCCGGCACCCAAACCGTGACCGTGTCGGTCAGCGTAACGTACGGCTTGCGGTGATGCACAGCCCGTCAACCCGGCTCGCCGCCCCCGCCCCCAGCCCGCCCGCGCACGGGAGCGGGGCGGCCGCCGGCGTTCTCGCCGGCGCCGAGCGTCGTGCCCGCCGGCGCCGGTTCCCGATGCGCCAGGCCGCAGTGGGGGGGCTCGTTTGCGCACTCGTGGCCCTCGTGCTCGTCATTGTTCCGGCCGCTGCCGTGCAGCCCGACGAGGTGCTCTCGGATCCCGCGCTGGAGGCCCGTGCGCGGCGGCTGTCGCAGGAGCTGAGGTGCCTCGTCTGCCAGAACCAGTCGATCGACGACTCCAATGCCGAGCTTGCCCGCGACCTCAGGGTGCTGGTGCGCGAGCGCCTGGTCGCTGGTGACTCGGATGACGCCGTGCTCGCCTTCGTCGAGGCGCGATACGGCGAGTTCGTGCTGCTGCGCCCCCGCCTGCGGTGGCATACGCTGCTGCTGTGGCTCACGCCGCTCCTGGTGCTGGGCGCGACCGCGCTCTTCCTCTACCGCCGCGCCCGAGCCTCGACGGGCGGCCGAGGGCGGGAGCCGGCGGCGCTGACACCGGAGGAGAAGAAGCGGCTCGAGGCCCTTCTCACCGACGAGCGCTGAGGCTCACGCGCGGGGGTTCATGCCCGCGCCGGCTCGATCTGCGCGCGCCGGCCGCGCTCCGCGCGCTTGCGCAGCCGCACGACGAGGCGGAAGAGCAGCAGCACGGCCACCAGCCCGGCATAGATCAGCGGCTCGGGCGGCCACGCCTTCACCAGCATGATGAAGTGGAGCGCTGCCGCCGCCGCCGCCACGTAGACGAGCCGGTGCAGACGCTGCCAGGCAGCGGCGCCCAAGCGCTTGATCATGGGCGCGTTGGACGTGGCGGCGAGCGGGATCAGGATCAAG
Source organism: Hyphomicrobiaceae bacterium (assembly GCA_035652635.1). Classification (GTDB taxonomy): domain Bacteria; phylum Pseudomonadota; class Alphaproteobacteria; order Rhizobiales; family Hyphomicrobiaceae; genus AWTP1-13. Next base: position 6,982 of record DASRDL010000071.1, read on the forward strand.
AGCGCCAGCATGCCGACCGTGATGTAGGGCCGCTTGACGATGTCGCGCCAGATGGCCGCCAGGTCGAGCCCCTGGTCGAGCAGCATGTAGACCGAGAAGTGCAGGCACGCGTAGTAGAAGGCGAGGAGGCCGACGGCGCGCCGATAGCGCACGAGATTGGGGCCGCCGAGCCGGCGCAGCGGCGTGACGGCGAGGCCGGCGATCAGGAAGCGCAGCGCCCACAGGCCCAGGAGCCGCTCCAGTGTCTTCTGCGGGTCGGCGCCCAGCTGGTCCATGAGGCCGAGATAGAAATACCAGGCCGCAGGCAGCATCCCCGCCACGTAGATGGCGCGCCGCACGGGGTCGGTGCCCAGCGCCAGGCGCCGCCATACTGGAGCCGCTGCGGTGACCCTGCTCGCCATGCCTCTTGTCCGCCTCAGTAGTTGGCCTTGAGATCCATGCCGGCGTAGAGGCTCGCAACCTGGTCGTAGCCGTTGAACAGCAGCGTCGGTCGGCGCTTGGTGAACAGGCCGCCCTCGCCGATGCGCCGCTCCGTCGCCTGGCTCCAGCGCGGATGGTCGACCGCCGGGTTGACGTTGGAATAGAAGCCGTATTCGCCCGGATTCTGCAGATTCCACGTGGTCTTGGGCTGCTTCTCGGTGAGGCTGATGCGCACGATCGACTTGATGCTCTTGAAGCCGTACTTCCACGGCACCACCAGGCGGATCGGCGCCCCGTTCTGGTTGGGCAGCGTCTCGCCGTAGAGCCCGACGGCCAGGATGGTGAGCGGGTGCATGGCCTCATCGAGGCGCAGGCCCTCGACATAGGGCCACGGCAGCGGCTGGAACAGCCCGCGCTGGGCCGGCATCTCGGACGGGCGCACCAGGGTCTCGAAGGCCACGTACTTGGCGGAGCCCTGCGGCTCCACCCGCTTCAGGATCGCCGCCAGCGGGACGCCGACCCAGGGGATCACCATCGACCAGCCCTCCACGCAGCGCATGCGATAGATGCGCTCCTCGAGCTGGATGGGCTTGATCAGGTCGTCGAGGTCGTAGTCGGCCGGCTTTCCGACGAGCCCGTCGACCTTGACGGTCCAGGGCTTGGTTTTCAGCGTGTGCGCGTTCCGGGCGGGGTCGTCCTTGCCGGTGCCGAACTCGTAGAAGTTGTTGTAGCCGGCGATGTCCTTGAGCGGGGTTTGCGCCTCGTCGGTCGTGGAGAGCGGGCTCTTGGCCGCCTGCAGCGGCGCCGCACCCGCGCGCGCCGCCGGCAGCATGGCGCCGAGCCCCAGCGCGGCGGCGCCGGCGAGGATTTCCCTCCGGCGCAAATACACCCCGCGCGGCGTGATCTCGGATGGTGCGATGTCGGACGGGTGACGGATGAGCATAGGGCGCGAGCCTGCCGTTGAGTCTTGTTCCTTGCTGGACGTCAGAAATAGATGTGCCGCGCGGCGGGCGGAAGAGCAAACGCGTGCGCTGACGATGATGTGACGGGGCGTGAGCGTGTGCTGCGCAGGCGTGCGGCCGGGACCGGCAACCACGGCGGTGCCCCATTCCGGGACGGCGGCCCGGCAGTGGCCACGCGCTCCCCGTGCTGCACTGCAAAGCGGTGATCTGCCAAACGACGCCCTTGGTGATAGACTTCGCGGACGGTTGGGGCCGGGGGGAGCCAGACCCAAGGAGGCCGCCATGGCCCAACTCGACATCATCCTGCCGACCGAAGCGACGAGCGATCTCCCCCAGGTTCGCTCGATCGGGGTGGCCGACCTCAGGGAGGTCTTGGCCAAGGGGCTCGACGATTTCTGGGCGATGCCCACTCACGTCGTCTTTCTCAGCCTCATCTACCCCGTCGTCGGCTTAGCGCTCGGCAGCGCCACCTTCGGATACGATGTCGTTCCCCTCCTCTTCCCGCTGGCTGCCGGGTTCGCGCTCATCGGCCCGTTCGCCGCCATCGGGCTCTATGAGCTGAGCCGGCGACGCGAGCAGGGGCTCGATACGTCCTGGGTGCACGCCTTCGACGTCCTTCACTCGCCATCGATCTGGGCGATCTCGGCCCTCGGGCTTCTGCTGCTGGCGATCTTTGCCGTGTGGATTGCCGTTGCCAACGCCATCTATGTTGCCTCGTTCGGCGACGAGGCGCCGATGACGCCGGCCACCTTCGCGTACAATGTGCTCGCCACGCCGCCGGGCCACCGGCTCATCGCCGTCGGTAATGCCGTGGGCTTCCTTTTCGCCGTGCTGGCGTTCTCGCTGAGCGTGGTGTCGTTCCCGCTCCTGCTCGACCGCAACGTGGGCGTGGCGGTCGCCATCGCCACCTCGATCCGGGCGATCCTGAAGAACCCTCTGGCGATGGCCGCATGGGGCCTGTTCGTCGCTGGCGCGCTCCTCGTCGCGTCGCTCCCCTTCCTGATCGGCCTGGCCGTGGTGATGCCCATCCTGGGACACTCCACCTGGCATCTCTATCGCAAGGTCATCGAGCCCGACCCGAGCCCTCGGCCGGCGTTCCACCCGCGGCCCAAGGGGCACCGCTACGGCGCCGATCTGCCCGTGTCGCTGTTCGTGCCCTCCAAGCCCGAGGAGCGGCCATAACCGCAGGGCGCATAAGGCGAAGCCGCAATGCGCCGATTGACCGGCGCATCGGCGCAATGCGGCTGACGCCTTTTGCGCCCTACAGCGCTTACGCCGCCGCCACGCGCTCGACCTCGTCGGAGCCCTCGAGCCAGGCCAGCTCGCCCCGGCGCAGCATGAAGTTGACGTGTGCCTGAACCTCGCTGAAGGCGAAGCTCATCTGGTGCGGATCGAGCTCGCGCGAGAACAGCACCGGCACCAGCTCGGCGGCCGAGCGCGGCGCCGTGCGGCAGGCGGCGGCGATGGCGGCACAGCGCGCCTCGTGGTGGGCAATGAGCTCGTTGCTGCGCGTGTGCAGCCCCAGGAAGGGGAGCTGGTGGCCGGGCAGCACCAGCGCGTCGGCCGCAATCCGGGTGCGCAGCTCGTTGAGCGAGCGCATGTAGAGGCCGAGCGGGTCGCCCTGGGGATCGACGGCCCACACGCTGATGTTGGGCGTGATCTTGGCCAGCACCTGGTCGGCGGCGAGGAAGATTTTGTCGTCGCGGCAATAGAGCATCACCTGCTCGGGCGCATGGCCGTTGCCGGTAAGCACGTCGAAGGTGCGACCGCCGATCTCGAGCGTATCGCCCGCGACCAGACGCAGGAACGTCGGCGGCAGGCCCGATACCATCTTGAGATAGCCGTGCCCCTGCGTGGCGACGCGCTGCGTGGTGGCCGCATCGAGGCCGTGACGCAGGTAGAAGTCGCGGTAGGGTTTGGCGTCGAGCGCGCCGGGCGAGAGCGAGATGTTGGCGCAGGAGAGGTAGCTGGTCTGGCTCGTCAGCAGCGGCAGCTCGAAGCGCTCGCACAGCCAGCCGGCGAGGCCGATGTGGTCGGGATGGAAGTGGGTGACGATGAGCCGGGTCAGCGGCCGGCCCGCCAGCGGACCGCCGACGAGCGCGCTCCACACCGCCTTGGTGGCATCGTTGCCGATGCCGGTGTCGATCACGGCCCAGCCGGACCCGTCGTCGATCAGGTAGACGTTGATGTGGTCGAGGCGGAAGGGTAGCGGAATGCGCGCCCACAGGATTCCGGGTGCGATCTCCACCGTCTCGCCGGGCCGCGGAGGCTCGGGAGCGGGGTACACCAGGGGGCTGTCGGTTCTGGTCAGCATCTGTTCTCGCCTGCCCTGCGCGATTCGTCCTTGCCGCGCACGCACGAAGCGCCAGAGCGGGGATCCCGCCACGTGCTTGCGCCCTTGCACTTGGATGCCCGCTCGGCGGGCCTGACCTGACGTCCTACAGACCCGGAGTTATAGCTGCCGGCCCCTTTTTGCACTGCACTAAACGTCGCGGCTGCCATGCAGACGGTCAAATTGGCACCGATCCGGGCACAGGAGCCTCGGGTCCGGCTAGAGTGCAGGCATGGCCGAAGTGCTGGCAAAGCCGAAGCGCAATACCCGCGGTCTCATGCTGCTCGCCGTCGTCGTGCTGGCCTGGGGCACGATGTGGCCGGTGAACAAGGCCCTGCTCCTCTACATGCCGCCGATCTGGTCGATTGCGCTGCGCACCTGCATCTCGGCGCTCACCCTGTTTGCCATCTCGGGCGCCGTGACCGGCCTCGTGCGGCCGCAGCGCGGCGATGCGCCGGTGCTCGTCAGCATGGTGGTGCTGCACATGGTGGGATTCACCATCCTCTCCCAGCTGGCTCTGCAGGTGGTAACGGCCGGGCGCTCGACCGTGCTCGCCTATACCAGCGTGCTGTGGGCACCCATCTTCGCCGCTGTCTTCCTGGGCGAGCGGGTGTCGCTGCGCCGCGCGCTCGGGCTGGGCCTCGGCCTCGCCGGGTTGATGGTGATCTTCAACCCGCTGACCTTCGACTGGAACGATGGCCGCACTGTCGCCGGCAACGGGGCGCTGCTGCTGGCCGCCGTCCTGTGGGCGGCGAGCATCGTCCACAACCGGGCCCACGCCTGGCGCTCGAGCCCGTTCCAGCTGGCGCCCTGGCAGGCACTGCTGGCGGCGGTCCTTCTCCTGGCAGCGGCGTTCGCCATCGAGGGGGTGCCGGCGATAATCTGGAACGCGCACTCGCTGGCGCTGCTGCTGTTCGCCGGCATTCCGGGCACCGCGCTGGCCTACTGGGCGGCGGCCGTCAGCAGCTCCGAGCTCCCCGCCTCCACCACCTCCCTCGGGCTGCTGGCGACGCCGGGCGTGAGCATTCTGGTTGCGCTCCTGCTGCTCGGCGAGCAGCCGACGCTGCCCCTCATCGTCGCTCTCGTGCTGCTGCTCGTCGGCGTCGTCGTCGGCATGAGCGCACCCGGGATGTCATCCCGGAATTCGCGTCAGCGAATATCCGGGACCCAGGTCTGAGCCCGTTGCAGCGTCAGGCCGGCTCCATGCCGCTGCGGCGGATGATGGGTGCCGCCGCGGGTGCGGTGAGCCAGCCGACCAGCGCCTTCGCGCCGTCCGGCTCTTTGGCGGCTGCCGCGAGGCCGGCCGAGAACATGGTGATCTCCTGGATCTCGGCCGGCAGCGGCCCGACGTAGTCGATGCCCGCGACGGGAAGCAGCTCGCTCACCTGCTGGAAGCCGATCTCGGCCTCGCCGCGTGCCACCACGCGCCCCACGGGCTCGCCCTCCACCTGCCTGATGCGGTTGCCGAGCGCGGCGGTCACGCCCAGCCGCTCGAGCAGGCCCTTGATGTAGACGCCGCTGGCGCTGGAGGAGTGGGCGACCGAGCGGGCCGACAGCAGCGCGCGCCGCAGCGTCTCGGCCGACGTGAGGTCGGGGCGCGGTGCACCGGCGCGCACCGCCACACCGACGCCGGAGCCGGCGAGGTCGACGCGGCTTCCCGCCGCGATCAGCCGCGCGGCGATCAGCTTGTCGAGCCCGCTGCCCGCCATGATCACGAGGTCCACCGGCTCGCCACGCTCCAGGCGATTGGGGATCGACGTCGGCGCTCCCGCCACCGAGCTGCCCCAGGCCGTTACAACCTTGTGCCCCGTCGACCTCTCGAAGGACGGCACCAGCTCCAGATAGGCCGGCCTGAAGGCTCCGGAGCAGAGCACTTTGATCTCGGGCATGCCTGCTCACCTCGAATGGAGAACGCGTGCCTGCGGCGGCGGAGCTAGCTGCGCCCGCTGGTGATCGCCACCAGCTTCTCCAGCGTCGCCCGGGCGGCGCCCGATTCGATGGAGTGCGCCGCCAGCGCCGCGCCGTCGATCAGGTTGGCGGCCTTGCCGGCCACGATCAGGGCCGCGGCCGCATTCAGGATGGCGATGTCGCGCAGCGGCGTCCTCTTGCCCGCCAGCACCTCGCGGATGGCGGCGGCGTTCTCCTTCTCGTCGCCGCCCTTGAGGTCGGCGAGCTTGGCCGGCGGCAATCCGGCATCGGCCGGCGTCACCTCGAACACCTCTATTTTGCCGCCCTTGAGCTCGGCCACGTCGGTGGCGCCGGTGGTGGTGAGCTCGTCGAGCCCGTCGTGGCCGTGCACCACCCACACGTGCTCGGCGCCGAGATTCTTGAGGACATGGGCGATGGGCTCCACCCAGTGCCAGGAGAACACGCCCACCACCTGCCGCTTGACGCCGGCCGGATTGCAGATGGGTCCCAGCAGATTGAAGATGGTGCGGATGCCGAGCTCGCCGCGGATCGGCGCGAAATGGGCGAGTGCGGGATGGTGCCGCGGCGCCCACAGGAAGCCCAGGCCCGCTTCCGCCACGCACCGCGAGATGACCTCGAAGGGCGCATCGAGCTTGACGCCGAGCTCGGTCAGCACGTCGGAGGCGCCCGACTTGGAGGAGACGCGGCGATTGCCGTGCTTGGCGATCCTCACGCCGGCGCCGGCCGCGATCAGGGCCGCGCAGGTGGAGATGTTATAGGTGCCGTGGCTGTCGCCGCCGGTGCCGACGATGTCGATGGCGTCCGGCGGCACCTCGATGCGGTTCATGCGCGAGCGCAGCATCTGCGCCGCGCCGGTGATCTCCTCCACCGTCTCGCCGCGCACCCTCAGTGCCATCAGGAAGGCGCCCATCTGCGCCGGCGTCGCCGCACCGGCCGTCATCTGGTCGAGCGCGGTGCGGATTTCCTCCTCCGTCAGCGTCGACCCGCCCGACACCTTCTGGATCAGGGCGCGCAGCTCCAGCGAAGGCTGGTGAGCGGCTTGCGGGTCCATCGGGGTCGTCCCTTCACGCGGCGTGGCGCTGGGCGCGCACGTTGCTCCGCCGCGGCGCCATGCCGGTGAGCTCGAGGAAGTTGGCGAGCAGGGCGTGCCCGTGCTCGGAGGCGATGCTCTCGGGGTGGAACTGAACGCCGTGCACCGGGTGCTTTTTGTGCTGCAGGCCCATGATCAGGCCGCCCTCGGATTGGGCGGTCTCGGCCGTGACGGCGAGGCAGTCGGGCAGGCTCGCCCGCTCCACGATCAGCGAGTGATAGCGCGTAACCTCGAACTTCTTCGGCAGACCCTTGAACACGCCCCGGCCCGTGTTGGTGATGCGCGAGAGCTTGCCATGCATGAGCACCGGCGCCCGCACCACCCGGCCCCCGTAGACCTGGCCGATCGCCTGATGCCCGAGGCACACGCCCAGGATCGGTATGCTCGGGCCGGCGCGCTCGATCAGCTCCAGGCAGATGCCGGCCTCGTTCGGCGTACAGGGACCGGGCGACAGCACGATCCCCTTGGGCTTCAGCTTGATCACATCCGCCACGGTGATCTTGTCGTTGCGGAAGACCTCGCACGAGGCCCCCAGCTCGCCCAGGAAGTGGACGAGGTTATAGGTGAAGCTGTCGTAGTTATCGATGAGGACCAGCATGGCTCAGGTTTAGGGAGACCCGCACCCACGGTCAAGGCACGCAAGTCGTGCCAGCGCCGGCAGCAATAGGCGCACCTCAGCGCTTGCCGAGCCGGCGCGCGATCTCCTCCAGCGCGTGCAGAAGTTGCTCTGCAACCACCGGTTTCAGGAGAATGCCGAACGGCCGGGTGATGTCGATGCTGTCCCTCTGCTCGGCGCTCAGCGGCGCCGACACGAACAGGGACCGGATGGACAGGCTATCGTGGATGATGCGTGCGGCCTCTATGCCATCCATGTCGCCGACCAGGGCGATGTCCATCAGGATCACGTCGGGTCGCTGCGCCTCGGCGAGGCGGATAGCTTCGGCGCCGGTGGCGGTTCCGCCCACCACCTCGTGTCCAGCGCCGGCGACAATCCTTTCCAACTCGAGCCGAATAAGCGGCTCGTCCTCCACAATCAAGATACGCAAAGCAGCGCCCCTTCCCCATCAATTGCTCAGCATACGACGGACGCACCGGAAGCGTGATAGACCAAGGCCTTGGTCGAAATCAAGTGCCCCCGGCCCGTTCCCGCCCGGTGCGTGTCAGTCCAACATCTTCGGCGAGACGAACAGCTCGAGCGAGCCTTTCGCCGGGCCGACGCTCGACCACGCCCGTCCCTTGAAACGGATCACGGCGAGCGCTGCCGTCGGGAACTTGCGCGCCAGCGCCTCGAGCCGTGCCGGCTCGCCGGACCCTGCCAGCTCGACGGCCAGCATATGTAGGCCCGGATCATGGCCCACCACCATGACTTGGCGCAAATGGGAGTCGACTCTGCGGATGCGGGCGAGCAACGCCCCGGGCGCCGCCAGATAGAGGCCCTTCTCGTAGCGGATCTCGGGCTTGCCGGAGAGGTGGGGCAGGACGAGATCGAGCGTCCGGCGCGCGCGCACAGCCGATGAGCACAGGATGAGGTCGGGCGCCAGTCCTTGCGCCTTCATGTAGGCGCCCATGCGCGGAGCGGCCGCCTCGCCGCGCCTGGCCAGCGGCCGGTCGAAATCGTCGAGCGAGGAATCATCCCAGCTCGACTTGGCATGCCGCAGCAGGATGAGGGTCAAC
>DASRDL010000072.1:0-5975 GCA_035652635.1 Hyphomicrobiaceae bacterium
GAACGGCTTGGCGATATGGGAGGCTGCGAGCACGGTCGGGATCGGCGCTCGCCCGGCGCGCGAGACGTGGCCGTTGCTCCACACCTGTCCGCGCCAGCCGACGATCTCGCCCTTCTGGTCGAGGTCGGCCTCGATCTCCACCGCCATGGCGGCCCCCATCGGCGACCAGGCGAGCTCGTCGGCGCGCGACCATTGCAGGCGCACCGGCCGGCCGCCGGCTGCGCGCGCCAGCAGCGCCGCGTCGAAAGCCACGTCGTCGGCGCCGTTGTGCCCGTAGCAGCCGGCACCCTCGACGTGGGCCACCGTGATCTTCTCCTGCGGCAGGCCCAGCGCCAGCGACAGGTCGATGCGCAGCCCATAGACGCCCTGGCAGTGCGACCAGACCTTCAGCTCGTCGGGGGCCGTCCACTGCGCGATGGCGCAGGACGGAGCCATCGACGCATGGGCGATGAACGGGCGCGAATACTGCCGGCGCAGCGTGCGGGCCGCCGGCGTCGGGGCTGCCGCCTTGCGCTCGCCCACGGTCGTGGTCTCGAGGGGCTGGCTCTTGAGCCAGGCGGTGAGGTCGGTCTCGTTGGGCAGCGGCTCGCCCGCCGTCCAGGTCGCGCCCTTGCGCAGGGCGGCAAGGCCGGCCTCCGCCGCCGCCTCCGTCTCGGCTACCACGCCAACGAAGCTGCCGTCGCGCACGACGGCGACGACGCCTGCCACGGCGCGCGCTGCCCTGTCGTCGAGCGCGCCCAGCCTGGAGCTCGGCGAATCGGGCCGCAGCACGCGGCCGTGCAGCATTCCGGCCAGGTCGAGCTGGTGGATGAAGCGCGGTCGGCCGAACACCTTGTCGGGCAGATCGAGCCGCGGCGAGGGCGTGCCCGCGATGCGACGTGCCGCCGGCGCTTTGGGCGCGATCCCGGGCGTGGCATCGCGCGCCAGCAGCGCGTCGTCGGCCAGCTCCCAGTAGCTCGTGCGCAGGTTGCCGGGGCCGATGATGGTGCCATCGTCCACGCTCAGGCTGTCTGGCGCCACGCCCAGCCGCTGGGCTGCGTGCGCGAGGTAGATGGCGCGCGCCTGGGCCGCGGCATGGCGCACCGCCGAGCCCGACTGCTCCACCGACAGGCTGCTCGACGTGGTGCCCTCGTTCGGGCTCGCTGCCGTCGACACCGGCACCATGCGGATGCGCTCGAGGCGGACGTCGAGCTCGTCGGCGGCGATCTGCGCCAGCGCCGTGACGATGCCCTGGCCCAGCTCCACCTTGCCCGGGCTCAGCTCGACGTAGCCGTCGCGGTTGAAGCGCAGCCAGCGCGACAGGCGTGGATTGGCCTTGAGGTTGACGGGCAGCTCGGCGGCAGCGGTCATGGCTTGCTGATCTCCTTGGCCGCCCGCAATACGGCCCGCACGATGCGGTTGTGCGCGCCGCAGCGGCACAGGTTGCGGTCCAGTGCCGCGCGCACCTGGGCCTCGCTGGGATCGGGATTGCGGGCGAGCAGTGCGGCGGCGGAAATCAGGATGCCGGAGAGGCAATAGCCGCATTGGCCGGCCTGCTCGGCGAGGAAGGCGCGCTGCAGCGGGTGCGGCCGCTCCGGCGTGCCGAGGCCCTCCACGGTAACGATGCTCTTGCCGGCGGCTGCCCAGAGCGGGGTGTCGCAGGCGGCCACTGCCTGGCCGTCGATGAGCACGTTGCAGGCCCCGCACTGGTTGGCGCCGCAGCCGAAGTGCGTGCCCCTGAGCCCCAGCTGACTGCGCAGCACGTCAAGCAGCGGCGAGGCCGGGTCGGCCGCGACGGCGCGCTCCTCGCCGTTGACGGAAAGCTTCACGATCTCGGGCATGGGCTCACTCGGGTCTCATTGCACCTTGAGGCCGGCAGTCTGGATGACCTTGGCCCATTTCTCGATGTCGGCGCGCAGGTACTTGTCGAATTCCTCGGGCGACATGATGAGCGGGGCCGCGCCCTGCTTGGCCCAGGCCTCCTGCACCTCGGGCATCCTCAGGATCTTGTTGACCTCGGCGTTGAGCCTGTCGACCACCGGCTTGGGCGTTCCTGCGGGCGCCATCAGGCCGAGCCAGATGGTGGCCTCGTAGCCCGGCACGCCGGCCTCGTCGATGGTGGGTACCTCCGGCAGCAGCTTGGAGCGTGTCTTGCCGGTGGTCCCCAGCGCCCTCAGTTGCCCGCCCTGCACGGTGGGCGCAGTGGTGGTGATGGCGTCGATCATCATCTGCACGTGGCCGCCGATCACGGCCGTGCGCGCATCGCCGCTGGCCTTGTGCGGCACGTGCACGATGTTGGTGCCGCTCATGGCTTTGAACAGCTCACCCGCCATGTGATAGGGCGTGCCGGGCCCGGAGGAGGCATAGTTGAGCTCGCCGGGCTTGGACTTCAGCAGCGCCAGGAACTCCCTGAGGTCCTTGGCCGGCACGGACGGGTGCACCACCATAATGAGGTCGGAGTAGTTGACCGGCGCCACCGGCACGAAGTCGCGCATCAGCTGGAACGGCTTGTTGGGGCGCAGCGTCTCGTTGGTGGTGTGGGTGTTGGACATCATCAGGAGCGTGTAGCCGTCGGGGGCCGACTTGGCGACCTCGCCGGTGCCGATGATGGAGCCTGCCCCTGGCCGGTCCTCGATGACGAACGACTGCTTGAGGGTCTCCTGCAGGTGCTGGCCGAGGAAGCGGGCATAGACGTCGGCCGGTCCGCCGGCCCCGAACGGCACGATGATCTTGACGGTCCTGTCGGGATAGCTCTGCGCCGCAGAGGAAGCCGCATGCCACCACGAGAGGATCCCGAGGGCTGCCAGCGAGACTCCGAGCTTGGCGATCGGCGACATCGGCTTCCTCCGCATCTGTTGTTTGGGGCACGCCCGGCGCGTCATTGGTAGCCCACCGGCGCCGATTTCAGAAGTGGCGCTTTGCGCCGTGTTCGCCCGGCGCCAGACCGGCTATGCTCGGGGTCGACAGCTCCCTGGCAACGAGTACCAGCGTCGTGCAGCCCACCATCCGCTCCTTCGATCTCGCCCATCTCGCCCATGTCGAGCTCCTCACCCCCAAGCCGCAGGAGTCCTTGCGCTTCTTCGTCGACGTGATGGGCATGACCGAGAGCGGCCGGCGCGGCCAATCGGTCTACCTGCGCGGCTGGGACGACTACGAGCACCACACGCTGAAGCTGACCGAGGCCAAGATCGCCGGCATGGGCCATTTCGCCTACCGCGCCACGAGCCCGGAGGCGCTGCAGCACCGCGTCGGCATCATCGAGCAATCCGGCCAGGGCAAGGGCTGGACCGCGGGCGACCTGGGCCACGGGCCGGCCTATGCCTTCACCACGCCCGACGGGCACAACATGGAGATCTACTACGAGACGGAGTGGTACCGGCCGCCGCCGGAGCTCGAGCCCGCGCTCAAGAACCAGGCACAGCGCTTCCCCGCCCGCGGCGTCAACGTGCGCCGGCTCGACCACATGAACGTGTTGACCTCCGACGTGGCCGAGCTGCGGCAGTTCCTCGAGGAGGTCGTGGGCCTCAGGACCACCGAGAAGATCGTGCTCGACGACGGCCGCGAGGCCGGTGGCTGGATGACGACCAACAACAAGAGCTACGACCTCGCCTTCACGCTCGACCACTACGGCGCCAGGGGCCGCTTCCACCACGTCACCTACGCGCTCGACTCGCGCGAGGAGATCCTGCGCGCCGCCGACATCTTCCTGGAGGCCGGCGTGCCGATCGAGACCGGGCCGCACAAGCACGCCATCCAGCAGACGTTCTTTCTCTACGTCTACGAGCCGGGGGGCAATCGCGTGGAAGTGGCCAATGCCGGGGCCCGCCTGGTGCTGGCGCCGGACTGGCAGCCGGTGGTGTGGACCGAGGCCGAGCGCAAGAAGGGCCAGGCCTGGGGGCTGAAGACCATCGAGAGCTTCCACACCCACGGCACCCCGCCCATCGAGCAGTACACCGGGCCGCGGCGCAAGTAGGCATCCCCCGGGCGCGGCGACCGCCGCGGCCCGGCAGGCATGCAGGGCCGGCGGTTGCGCCGACGGCCGCTTGGCCCTATTGCGGCATGCGGGCGAGGTGCCGGAGGCGCCGGGGAGGGAGATCAGCAGACATGCCGTGGCTATGGGCCGTGTTCACGGTCGCCGCGTCCGGCGGCCAGGTGCTGCGCAATGCCATGCAGAAGGAGCTCACGGCCACCCTCGGCACGGTCGGGGCCACGCATGTGCGCTTCCTGTTCGGCCTGCCGTTCGCCGTGCTGTTCCTCCTCGTCGTGCTGGCGGCCAACCGCACGCCCCTTCCGGATTTCAACGCCGTCACGGTTGCCTGGACGGTGGTGGCCGCCGCCGCCCAGATCGCCGCCACCGCCCTGCTGCTGGCCGTGATGCAGGAGCGCTCGTTCGTCGTCACCACCGCCTACATCAAGACCGAGCCGGTGCAGGTGGCCGTGTTCGGCCTGGCCTTCCTCGGCGACCAGGTGACGCCCGGCGCCGCCGCCGCCATCCTGATCGCCACCGCGGGCGTGCTCATCGTGTCGTGGCCGAAGAGCGGCTCGGCCGAGGTGTTCTCCTGGAAGCCGACCGCGCTCGGCATCGGCTCGGGCGCGCTGTTTGCCATCGCCGCCGTCGGCTACCGCGGCGGCATCCGCGCCGTCGAGGCGCCCAACTTCGTGGTGGCGGCGACGGCGACCCTGGTGCTCGGCCTCGTCATCCAGACCGTGATGCTGACGATCTACCTGGCGCTCGCCGACCGTGCCTCGCTCGTCGCCATCTTCCGCGCCTGGCGGCCGTCGCTGTTCGCGGGCTTCATGGGCGCCTTCGCCTCGCAGATGTGGTTCCTCGCGTTTGCGCTCGAGACCGCGGCCAAGGTGCGCACGCTGGCGCTGGTGGAGATCCTGTTCGCGCAGGTGGTGTCGCGCAACCTGTTCAAGCAGAAGCTGGCCTCGCGCGAGGCGGCCGGCATCGCCCTCATCGTGCTGGGCGTGGCGCTGCTCTTGAACAGCTGACCGAGGCGTCGTTCGTGTGACGAGCCTACTGCTTGGGTGGGCCGGGTGGGCCCTTGCCCGCTCGCGGCGGCAGCGTCTTGAGGTAGGCCGCGATTGCCGCCCGATCCTCGGGCGAAAGCCGGGCCGTGTTGAGGACGACGTCGGCCATGGTCGAGCCGACGGCATCGTTGTCGGGCGTGAACCCGGTCTCCAGCAGATAGGCAATATCCTTTTCCGACCACGCGCCGATGCCGTCGGCATGCGGCGTGATGTTGGGGACCCAGCCCTTGCCTTCGGGGTCGGGGCCGCCGGCAAAGCGCCGCTCCTTGATGATGCCGCCCATGAAATTGCGCGGGCTATGGCATTCGCCGCAGTGGCCCGGCCCCTCGACGAGATAGGCGCCGCGATTGATCACAGCGCTCTTGGACGGGTCGGCGGCGAAAGTCCGGCCGTCCAGATACAGCAGCTTCCAGAGGCCGAGCCCGCGGCGCACATTGAACGGAAACGACAGCTCGTGCGGCGCCGACGGCGTCGCGTCGGCCGGCAGCGTCTTGAGATAGGCGAAGAGGTCGCGCACGTCCTCGAGCGCCATGCGCTGGTAGGAGGTGTAGGGAAATGCCGGGTAGAGGTGCTCGCCGTTGCGCCCCACGCCGCGCAGCAGGGCGTTGACGAACGCCTCCTCGGACCAGGCGCCGATGCCATGCTGCGGATCGGGCGAGATGTTGGGAACCCTGAACGTGCCGAAGGGCGTCTTCAGCGGGAGGCCGCCGCCGAGCCGCCGGCTGTCCTCCTGCTCCGGCGTCGCATGGCACGACGCGCAGCCGCCGGCATGGAACATGGTCTCGCCGTTGGCGAGGTTCGGGTCCCGCTGCGGCAGGCTTGCCGTCACCGCCACCGACGGAATCGTCAGGAGGTAGAACCCCGCGCCGGCTGCGAGCGCCAGCACCGCCAGCGTGGTGATCACGGCGCCCCGCCGCATCTCGCCTCCCTTCCAGGTGTGCGCCGGCACTGCCGCGCATCGA
>DASRDL010000073.1:0-4265 GCA_035652635.1 Hyphomicrobiaceae bacterium
CGCGTTGCGCGCGACGAGGCCGGCGGCGATCAGCACCGACGGATTGGAGGTGTTGGTGCACGAGGTGATGGCGGCGATCACCACGTCGCCGTTGCCGAGGTCGTAGTCCGCTCCCTCCACCTTCACCCGGCGCGTCAGGTCGGCACCTTTGACGATGTCGGGCAGGGCCTTGGCGAACTCGGCCTTGGCGCCGGCGAGCGACACGCGGTCCTGCGGGCGCTTGGGGCCCGCCATGGACGGCTCGACGGTTGCGAGGTCGAGCTCCAGCACGTCGGTGAACACCGGCGTGGCGCCCTGCTCGCGCCATAGGCCCTGGGCCTTGCAGTAGGCTTCCACCAGGGCCACGCGCTCGGCGCTGCGCCCCGTCGCCTTCAGATACTTGATGGTGTCGGCATCGACCGGGAAGAAGCCGCAGGTCGCCCCGTACTCGGGCGCCATGTTGGCGATCGTGGCGCGATCCTCCACCGAAAGGTGATCGAGTCCGTCGCCGAAATACTCCACGAACTTCTCGACTACGCCGCGCTTCCTCAGCATCTGCGTGCAGGTGAGCACGAGGTCGGTGGCGGTGACGCCTTCCCTGAGCTTGCCCTCCAGACGGAAGCCGATCACCTCGGGGATCACCATGGCGACCGGCTGGCCCAGCATGGCGGCCTCGGCCTCGATGCCGCCGACGCCCCAGCCGAGCACGCCCAGCGCATTGACCATGGTGGTGTGGCTGTCGGTGCCCACGCAGGTGTCGGGGAAGGCCTGCTCGGCTCTGCCGGCCGGCTTGGTCCACACGGACTGGGCCAGATACTCGAGGTTCACTTGGTGGCAGATGCCGGTGCCGGGCGGCACCACGCGGAAGTTATTGAAGGCGCCCGCGCCCCAGCGCAGGAACTCGTAGCGCTCCTTGTTGCGCTCGTATTCCAGCTCGACGTTCCTGGCGAAGGCATCGGCGGAGCCGAAGAAGTCGACCTGCACCGAGTGGTCGATGACGAGGTCGACCGGCACGAGCGGGTTGATCCGGGAGGGATCGCCGCCGAGCGAGCGCATGGCATCGCGCATCGCGGCGAGGTCGACCACGGCCGGCACGCCGGTGAAGTCCTGCATCAGCACGCGGGCGGGACGGTAGGCGATCTCGCGCGTGGAGGTCTTGTCCTTCAGCCACGCAACGACGGCGCGGATGTCGTCGGCCTTCACCGAGCGGCCGTCCTCGTGGCGCAGCAGGTTCTCGATCAGCACTTTGAGCGACACCGGCAGCCTGGAGATGCCGGAGAGGCCGTTCCGCTCGGCGTCAGGAAGGGAGAAATACTCGTAAGATTTGTTGCCGACTTTGAGGGTCTTGCGGCATTTGAAGGTATCCGGCGATGCGGGAGCGGCGCTCATGGGTGAAGGTCTCCTTGCGATCCGTCTGGCAACCGGCTTGCGGCGGGAACTCCTTGCGGAGGGACTTCCTGCAGGGAATGTCCGTGCAAGCCGTCGGCCGGGGGCGGGTGCGCCCGCATCAGGTCGGCCTCGCGGCGGGCCCCGGTCTTATGGAGCCGTTCTAATATGCACCGCTTGGCCGGGGAAGCCCTCATGAAGCTGATCGCCGACGGCCTCGCCTGCAGCCGCGGCGGACGCAGGCTTTTCTCCGGCCTGTCGTTCACCGTGGCAGAGGGTGAGACGCTGCTGCTCACGGGCCCCAACGGTGCCGGCAAGACCACGCTCATCCGCACCATTGCCGGCCTCCTCCAGCCTGCCGGCGGATCGGTCCGCATCGAGGGCGGCAGGCACGATGGCAGCGTGGGCGAGCAATGCCACTACGTCGGGCACCTCAACGCCATCAAGTCGAGCCTCAGCGTCGAGGCCAACGCGGCGTTCTGGTGCGGCTTCCTCGGCGGCGGAAGGGACCGCATCTCGGGGGCGCTCGAGGCCTTCGGTCTCGGCCCGCTGCGCGACATCCCTGCCGGCTATCTCTCGGCCGGGCAGAAGCGGCGGCTCGGGCTCGCCCGCGTGCTGCTGGTGGACCGGCCGATCTGGCTGCTCGACGAGCCCACCGTCTCGCTCGATACGGCGGCGCAGGAGGTGCTCACCCGTGCCGTCGGCGCACACCTCGCCACGGGCGGCCTGGTGATTGCCGCCACGCACGTGGCTCTCGGCTTTGCCGGCGCGCGCACGCTCCCTCTCGGCCAGTCGGGGGCAGCATGAGCGCGTTCCGCGAGCTCGTGCGGCGCGATCTCATGGTTGCGTGGACGGAGGGCGGCACCGTCGGCGTGGCGCTCGGATTCTACCTCATCGTCGTCACGCTGCTGCCGCTCGGCATCGGGCCCGACCTCAACCTGCTCGCCCGCATCGCCCCCGGCATCCTGTGGGTGGCGCTGCTGCTGTCCTCGCTGCTGTCGCTCGGGCGCATGTTCGAGACCGATCTCGACGACGGGTCGCTGGAGGTGCTGGCGACCGGACCGCTGCCGCTGGAGGCCGTCGCCGCCGCCAAGAGCCTCGCCCACTGGCTCACCACCGGGCTGCCGCTGACGGTGCTGGCGCCGCTTTTGGGCCTGCTTCTCAACCTGCCGCCGGAGGCTTACGGCGTGCTGGTGCCGGCCATGCTCGTCGGCACGCCGGGGGTGAGCTTCCTCGGCGCCGTCGGCGCGGCGCTCACCCTGCGTGCGCGACGCGGCGGGCTGCTGCTGGCGCTCTTGATGCTGCCGCTGTTCGTGCCGACGTTGGTGTTCGGCATCGAGGCGGTGCGCGCGGCGACGGTGCAGGGCGAAGCGTTGCCGTCCCTGCTCATCCTGGGCGCCATCTCGCTGGCATCGCTGGTGCTGGCGCCGCTCGCCGCCGCCGCGGCCCTCAGGTTCCAGCTGCAGTGACCTGTCATCCCGGCCTCGGGCGTCCGCCCGAGAACCGGGAGCCAGGATCGCAGCCTCTCCGGTGATGCTTCCGCCACACCGCCTCAGCGGCGAGCGATGTCGGCGACGCGGCCGCCGGTGAGGGCGACGAGGGCCGCGGGCGTGACCTTGAAGACCGCGTTGGGCGTGCCTGCGGCGGCCCACACGTGCGCGAAGCGCTGCAGGTCCGCATCGATCAGCACGATCGGCGCCATGACGTGCCCGACGGGCGGCACGCCGCCGATGGCAAAGCCCGTGCGGTCGCGCACGAAGTCGGCATCGGCGCGGGCGATCCTCTGGCCCAGCAGGGCCTCTACCTTCTTCTCGTCCACCCGGTTCACGCCGGAGGCGATGACCAGCACGGGGCGCCCCTCCGCCGACTTGAAGATCAGCGACTTGGCGATCTCCGCCACCGCGCAGCCGATGGCGGCGGCCGCATCCTGCGAGGTGCGCGTGCTGGCCTCGAACTCCAGCACCTGGAACTGCGGCCCCAGCACGGCCTGAACCTTGAGCGCGCTCGGCGCGGTTGCGGGCTTCATCGCGGCAGCCTTCCCTCAACTCCGTGCCATGCCCTACAGCGACCTCGCCACCAGCTCCTTCATGATCTCGGTGGTGCCGGCGTAGATGCGGTGCACGCGGGCGTCGGCATAGGCGCGGGCGATGGGGTACTCCAGCATGTAGCCGTAGCCGCCGAACAGCTGCAGGCAGGTGTCGAGCACCTTGTTGTCGAGCTCGGACAGCCACCACTTGCTCATGGCGGCCGTGGTCGCGTCGAGCTCGCCGGCCAGGAACAGCTCCAGGCAGTGGTTGAGGAACACGCGCGCCACCGTCACCTCCGTCTTCACCTCGGCCAGCTTGAAGCGCGTGTTCTGGAACTCGGCGATCGCTTGCCCGAACGCCTTGCGCTGGCGCGTGTAGTCCACGGTCCAGGCGAGCGCCGCCTCCATGACGGCGACCGAGCCGATGGCGACCAGCAGGCGCTCCCTGGGGAGCTGGTTCATGAGGTAGGCGAAGCCGCGGCCCTCCTCGCCCAGGATGTTGGAGGGCGGCACGCGCACGTCCTCGAAGAACAGCTCGGCCGTGTCCTGGGCGTTCTGGCCGATCTTCTTGAGGTTGCGGCCGCGCTTGAAGCCCGGCCGGTCGGTCTCCACCAGCACCAGCGAAACACCCTTGGCGCCGGCGCTCGCATCCGTCTTGGCGACGACGATGACGACATCGGCCATGCCGCCGTTGGTGATGAAGGTCTTCTGCCCGTTCACCACCAGCTCGTTGCCCTTGCGCAGTGCCGTGGTGCGCACCGCCTGCAGGTCGCTCCCCGTTCCGGGCTCGGTCATGGCGATGGCGGCGATCACCTCGCCCTTGGCCATGCGCGGCAGCCAGGCGCGCTTCTGCTCCTCGCTGCCGTAGTTGAAG
>DASRDL010000074.1:0-4799 GCA_035652635.1 Hyphomicrobiaceae bacterium
GCTCACCACGGCCTTGCCCTTGAGCGCGGTGATGATGTGGGTGAGGTGATCGAGGTCCCACACCTCGATCTCGATCTGCATCTCGGTGAAGTCCTTGGCCCGCCGCAGCATGCGCACATTGTCGATGTTGCCGTCGGCTTCGCCGATGGCCTGGGCGATCTGGGCGAGCGTGCCCGGCTCGTTGAGGGCGGTGACGACGATCTTCGCCGGAAAGCGCTCCGGGTTGTCGGGATCGATGTCCCACGTCACGTCGATCCACCTTTCGTGCTCGAACTCCTTGAGCCGCGGCGAATGGATCTGGAAGATGCGTATGCCTTCGCCTTCGGTCAGCACGCCGACGATGCGGTCGCCGGGCACCGCACCGCCTTCCTCGAACTGCACCGGCACGTCGTTGCGCAGCCCGCGGATGGGCAGCACCTGCGCCTGCCTGGCCTCCGCCCCGCCGCTGCCCGGCCAGCGGAACTTCAGGCCGATCACCTTGGCGAGATTGAACCACCCCTCCTCGGCCTGGCCGCGCTCGCCGCGGCTGCGCTTGCGCGGCGCGGTGGACCCGCTCGCGAGCTCGGCCTCCGGCACCACCGCGCGCACCACGTCCTTCACCGGGAGCTCGCCGCGGCCGACGGCGGCGTGCACCTCCTCGAGCGACTTCTGCGACAGCCGTGCCAGGCCCTTCTTGAGCTTCTCGTCGGTGTACTCCTGCCCGACCCTGCGGAAGGCCGAGACGAGCAGGCGGCGGCCGAGCTCGGAGTACTGGCGCCGCAGCGCGTCGCGCGCGGCACGGCGGATGGCCGAGCGCGCCTTGCCGGTGACGGCGATGCGCTCCCAGGCGGCCGGCGGGGTCTGACCCTTGGCCATCAGGATTTCGATCTGGTCGCCGTTCTTGAGCTGGGTGGTGAGCGGCAGCTGCCTGCCGTTGATGACGGCGCCGACGCAGGCGTTGCCCACGTCCGTGTGCACGGCGTAGGCGAAGTCGATCGGCGTGGCGCCGCGCGGCAGAGCGATGAGGCGGCCCTTGGGCGTGAAGCAGAACACCTGATCCTGGAACAGCTCGAGCTTGGTGTGCTCCAGGAACTCCTCGGGGTTGTCGCCTTCCAGCAGCGTGTCGACCAGGCGGCGCAGCCAGATGTAGGGGTTCTCCTTGTGCACGCCGCCGTTGGCGCCGCGGGCGAGGTCGTCGAGCCCGACGCCGTCCTTGTAGAGCGCGTGCGCGGCCACGCCGTACTCGGCCACCTGGTCCATCTCGCGGGTGCGGATCTGCAGCTCGACCCACTGGTGGCGCGGGCCGACGACGGTGGTGTGGATCGACTGGTAGTTGTTCTGCTTGGGCGTGGACACGTAGTCCTTGAAGCGGCCGGGCACCGCGCGCCACGTCGAGTGCACGATGCCGAGCGCGCGATAGCAGGCGTCGAGGTCCTTCACGACGACGCGGAAGCCGTAGATGTCGGAAAGCTGCTCGAGCGAGATCTGGCGGTTCTGCATCTTGCGCCAGATGGAGAACGGCTTCTTCTCGCGGCCGTAGACCTCCGCCTCGAGGCCGGCCTCGGCGAGCCGGCTCTTGAGGGCGGCGACGATTTCCTCCACCAGCCCGGCGTTCTTCTTGTGGATGTCGGCGAGCTTGCCGACCACGGTGGCGTAGGCCTCGGGGTTGCCCCACTTGAAGGAGAGCTGCTCGAGCTCCTCGCGCAGCGTCTGCATGCCCATGCGGCCGGCCAGCGGGGCATAGATCTCCAGCGTCTCCTCCGACACGCGCTGGCGGCTCTCGGGCTTCATGTGCCCGAGCGTGCGCATGTTGTGCAGGCGATCGGCCAGCTTGATCAGCAGCACGCGGATGTCGCTTGAGATGGCGACGAGCAGCTTGCGGAAGTTCTCGGCCTGCTCGGCCTTGCGGGTGACGAGGTCGAGCTTCTTGATCTTGGTGAGGCCCTCGACCAGCGCGCCGATCTCCTTGCCGAACTTGCTGTCGATCTCGGCGCGCGTGACGTCGGTGTCCTCGATCACGTCGTGCAGCAGGGCCGCGGCGATGGTGGCATCATCGAGCCTGAGCTCGGTGAGGATGGCCGCCACCTCGAGCGGATGCGAGAAAAAGGGGTCGCCGGAGGCCCGCTTCTGGTGGCCGTGCGCCTGCATGGCGTAGACGTAGGCGCGGTTGAGCAGCGCCTCGTCCGCGTTGGGGTCGTATTTCTGGACCCGTTCGACCAGCTCGTATTGGCGCATCATGACACGCCCCGCGGGATGCGCGCTCGTGTCGCCTGAGTTGCATCGGCGCCCGATAGCCGGCGAGCCGGCCGAACGGCGACGCGGCGGCAGAACCGGTCAGCGCGAGCCGCCGCTGCCGCTGCCGCCGTTGGCGGACGGCTCGGTCGGCGTCAGGCTCTCCATGCCCCTGAGCAGCTGCTCCTCGGTGATGACGTCGACCACCGTATCGGTCGACTGGTCGTCGCGGCCCAGCACCGGGCGCCGCTCCACCGGCAGCATCGGCGCGGCCGCCTGCTCGGGCTCGTCGACCTCCACATTCTTCTGGATCGAATGAATGAGCCCCTCGCGCATGTCGTCGGGGGGGACGGTGCGCTCGGCGATCTCGCGCAGGGCGATCACCGGGTTCTTGTCATTCTCCGCATCTATGGTGATCTGGGCGCCGTTGGCGATGGACCTGGCGCGATGCGCCGCCAGGAGCACCAGCTCGAAGCGATTGGGAACCTTGTCGACGCAGTCTTCGACCGTCACGCGCGCCATGCGATGACCCCTCTGGGATGATGAAATGGTGCAAGCAGACCCTGCCGTCGGAAGCTCGCTCCCGCGGCATTGGCCTCACTGCTACGGCTTGTCGCACGCCGATGCCACAAAATCAAGGGAGCGGCCCACGCCGCGACGGTGTCGCGCGGGCAGCCGCGCAAGCAGCGTACGCCCGGCGAGGTCGAGGACGGGATGACGCCAGGACGGGGCCACATCGAGAAGCGGCACCAGCACGAAGGCACGCCTGTGCATCTCCGGGTGCGGCAGAATGAGGCGTCCAGGGTATCGCCGGCACGGCGGCCACCCGTAACGCTTGCCGCGCATGTCGAGAAGGTCGATGTCGAGCGCCCGGGGCCCCCAGCGCCGCCCGAGCCGCCGGCCCGCCTGCCGCTCGATGCGCTTGGCCAAACGCAGCAGGGCACCCGGCGGCAAATTTGACCGCGCCGCCAGCACTGCATTAAGGTGCGGCCGCTGCCGGCCCGGACCCAGCGCCTCGGTCACGTATGCAGGCGAGGAGGCGATGATGTCGAGGCCGGCCGCCGCCAGTGCCTCGCGCGCTCGCAGCAAGGTGTTCGGCGGAGCACCCCACGCCCCGTCGGCATTTGCTCCGATGCCGAGTAGTATTAGGGTTGCCACTGCGCGCTCTCATTCGGATAGAGGACACATAACTCATAATCCTCTGGACGGATGACTAACAGAATTAGTGGTCTAACATGCGCTGCCGTGCCAAAATATCACTTGATCCCTGCAGCTTGATTTGCGACACGTGGAGTTTAACGTACCCTGCAACTTGCCGACCGGGCAGTATTGCGGCCCGCGAAGCATCATAGAGGAAAGCGAATGCATTTTTATCAAAATGAGCGACTTGCGCTCTTCATCGACGGCGCCAATCTGTATGCAACCGCAAAAGCGCTGGGGTTCGACATTGACTACAAACGACTCCTGGCGCTGTTTCGCACCAAGGGACATTTGGTGCGTGCGCTCTACTATACCGCTCTCGCCGAAGATCAGGAGTACTCGTCGATCCGGCCGCTGGTCGATTGGCTCGACTACAACGGCTACACCATGGTCACCAAGCCGACCAAAGAGTTCACAGACGCGCTTGGCCGCCGCAAAATCAAGGGCAACATGGACATCGAGCTCACCGTCGATGCCATGCGCCTCGTGGAGCATCTCGACCATGTGATCCTGTTCACCGGCGACGGCGACTTCCGTGCGCTGGTGGCGGCCATGCAGCTGCGTGGACGCAGGGTGAGCGTGGTGTCGACGCTGCAGACCCAGCCGCCCATGGTGGCAGACGAGCTGCGCCGGCAGGCCGACCAGTTCATCGATCTGGCAGACCTCGAGGAGCAGATCTGCCGCGATCCGGCTACCCGTCCGGTGCGCGACCCCGCCACCCGGCCGATGCGCATCCGCCAGACGCCGGCAGCGGCGACGCTCGAATATCCCGACGAGGACGACGAGCGCACCTGACGCGCGACGCTGCCTTGTCGACGACGAGTTGAGCGCCGGGTGGCGGAATGGAGGACGCTCCGGCGGAGGCCCCGATCGACTGCCCGCGCTGTCCGCGGCTGGTGGCCTTCCGCGAGGCCAACCGGCGCGCGGAGCCGTCCTGGCACAACGGCGCCGTGGCCTCGTTCGGCGAGGCCGACGCACGGCTGCTGATCGTCGGGCTCGCTCCGGGGCTCAAAGGCGCCAACCGCACGGGGCGGCCGTTCACCGGCGACTTCGCCGGCGACCTGCTCTACGCCACGCTGATCGAGCTCGGCCTCGCGCGCGGCACCTATGCGGCACGGCCGGACGACGGGCTCGAGCTCGTCGGCTGCATGATTACCAACGCTGTCCGCTGCGTGCCGCCCCAGAACAAGCCCACCCCCGCCGAGATCGCCGCCTGCCGCCCCTTCCTTGCCGCCCGCGTGGCGGCGCTGCCCCGGCTCGCCGCCATCCTGGCCCTCGGCCGCATCGCCCACGACAGCACGCTCGCCGCCCTCGGCCTGCGGCGCAACAGCTACCCGTTCGCCCACGGAGCGCGCCACCGGCTGCGCGAGGCCCCGTCGAGCCTCGTG
>DASRDL010000075.1:0-7440 GCA_035652635.1 Hyphomicrobiaceae bacterium
GACAGCACCTCTGTGACGGTGGCGTGTGGCGCAAGCGTTCCCCGCAAACGTCATTCCGGCGCAGGCCGGAACCCAGGACACCGCGCAGCGATGGTGGGGGGCGATGTTTGCGCGATCGGGTGCTCCCTTGCGATGGGAGGCGCTGTGCATCGATCGCGCGTGCAGCGCACGCCGAGGCGTGCATGGGACCCGGCCTGTTCCCTCGGTCGCCCCGTCGGGCGACCTCGGCGCCGGGATGACGTCGGCGTGTGGATGACAGCGCTGCGGGCGCGACCGGTTCGGCCAGGTCGGAATGTGCTCTAGTCGACGTCGAACTCGAGGTCGATGCCGCCCGGGCCCTTCAGCTTGATGCGGCGGCCGTCGAAGCCGGCGGAGAAGCGCGACCCGCCGATGCCGAGGCTCGCCTCGCGGCGATCCGGGTCGATGCGGATCTCGGGCTTGTCGGAGGTCTCGCGCGCCGGCGCGGCGGCGGGCGCGGGTGCCTCAGGGGCGGGCGTTGCAGCCTTCGCCGGAGCCGGGGCGGGGGCCGCGACCTTGGTCGGGGCCGGCGCAGGCGCCGCCGCGGGGGCGCGGGTCGGGGCGGCCACCTCCTGCCGGCGGGCCGGCGCGGTGGTGTCCTCCAACCTGCGATCTGCGGCCGGTGCAACGGTTGTGGAGGCGCTGGCCGCAGGCACGGGATTGGGCTGCAGCTTGTCCATGAGCACCCAGCCGCTCAGGGCGCCGAGGGTGACGGCGGCGAGGCCCGTCATGACGATGCGCGAGGTCGTTTCCAGCATTGTCTTGCCCTTCCCCTGTTGGAGCACTGCCACCCGGCGTGGGATGCCGCTGCGAGTTGCACCATTGTTAGGCGCGATGGCGGCGGTGCGCTGTTCCGGGCGAAACAGGGGGTAAGGCAACGGCAGGCTCACGCCAGCCGGCTCGACACGGTGATGGGCGGGGCCGAGCGCAGCGTCTGGTAGACCACGCAGTAGCGCTCGGTGAGCTTCATCAGGGTGGCGCGCTGCTCCTCGCTGAGGTCGCCGTCGATCTCGAAGCTCAATCGTATGTCGCGGAAGCCCACCGGGGCCTCCTTGGCCACGCCCAGGGTGCCGCGGAAGTCGAGGTCGCCCTCGGCGCGGATGCGGGCATCGCGCACCGGCAGGGCGAGCGCCGTGGCGACCGCGTTGAGCGTCACGCCGGCGCAGGCCACGAGCGCCTCCAGCAGCATGTCGCCCGAGCAGGCGCTCATTCCTGAGCCGCCGGTGGCCGGGTGCAGCCCGGCCTCTACCAGCGCCTTGCCGGTCGCGACCGAGCACGTCACGCCCTCGCCGATGCGCCCCTCGGCTTTGAGCGTCACGACGGCGGCCTCGGGGGTCTGCCGGTACTTGTCCTTGAGGGGAGCCTGCAGGGCCTTGAGTGCGGCGGCGTCCATGGCGATCCTCGTGCGCGTCGTTTGCGGTGGGCCTGGCTCCTCTTACAACATGCGCCCGCAGCTGTCCCGCGCGTGCCTGGCGTGCCGGCCGATGCTAAGCTGGTCGGCCATCGGCCCAACCCGGACCTTGCGCCCATGCTTCCCGACGACACCAGCTTCATCACCGACGAGGGTGCCCTGCGCGCCCTGCATCATGCGCCCATGAGCCGGGCCACCGACAAGGTGCTCACCGTGCTGGACGAGCACTGCCGCCGCATCATCGCGCTTTCGCCCTTCTGCGTGATCGCCACCCAGGGCCCCGGCGGTGCCGACGTCTCGCCGCGCGGCGATCCGCCGGGCTTCGTGCGCGTGCTCGACGGGCGCACGCTGCTGCTCCCCGACCGGGTCGGCAACAACCGGCTCGATGCCATGACCAATCTCATCGCCAATCCGCGCATCGGCATGCTGTTCCTGGTGCCCGGCATGAACGAGACGCTGCGCATCAACGGCACCGCCCGCATCACCGACGATCAGCGCCTGCTCGGGGCCAGCGCCGTGGCCGGCCGGGCGCCCAAGGTCGGCCTGGTGGTGGCGATCGAGGAGGCCTTTCTGCACTGCGCCAAGGCGCTGGTGCGCTCTGCCCTGTGGGACCCGGCGCGCCACATCGACCGCGCCATTCTGCCGAGCTACGCCGAGATGCTGCTCGATCACGTGCGCGGCCTCACGCCCGAGGAGAACGACCGCCAGGGCCGCGTGATGGCCGAGCGCGGACTGTATTAGATCATGCTCGAGTTTGGTCTCGCCCCGGCGGCACGGCTCGGCGCGCGGCGAGCCGGGCGATCTCCCCGCACCTCCGTGCCACCGCTTGCAAGGGCTCCGCCATGCACGCGCTCAGCCAAATCCGCCAGATCGACTACACCGTCATCTTCGCCCGCGACATGGGCGCGATGCGGCACTTCTACGAGACGGTCATGGGGTTTCCGGTTTTGCGGGTGCTGAGCGAGCGCTGGATCGAGTTTCGCGTCGGCTCCACCACCCTGGCGCTGACCACGCGCGGCGCTCGCTTCGACGACCCTCCCCCCGAGCACGGCGCGCTCTCCCTCCAGCTGGCGTTTCGCGTCGCCCCGCAGGTGGTCGCCCGGTGCGCGGCAGAGCTCGAGGCCAAGGGCGTCAGCCTGATCTTGCCGCTCACCGATCAGCCGCTCGGCCATCGCACCATCTTCTTCCGCGACCCTGACGGCAACGTGCTCGAGAACTACGCGGAGATTTGAGCGGTCGGGCGGGCCCTGGCTGCCCCGCCAACCGCGTCCGCCCCGCCGGCAAAGGCCGTGCCTGGCTGGGCGGCCGCCTTGCGCGGCGTCTCCACGGTTGGCCCATTGCCGAAGTGCACGCTATTGTTCGCGGACGTCTAGCGAGGAGGAGCGAGCAATGGGCACCAGGATCACGTTCAAGCGGCCCGACGGCAAGGAGGGCGCCGGCTACTTCGCCAGGGCCGGCCGCGCCAAGGCGCCGGGTGTCGTCGTCATCCAGGAGTGGTGGGGCCTGCAGGACCAGATCAAAGGCATCTGCGACCGCTTCGCGCTGGCGGGCTACGAGGCGCTGGCGCCGGACCTCTACGCCGGCACGGTCGTCCCCTACCACGATACCGAGGCGGCCGGGCGCGAGATGAACTCCCTCAATTTCCTCGAGGCGACGGATCAGCTGGTGCGCGGCGCCGCCCAGTTCCTGGCCGCCACCGGCGCCAAGGTCGGGCTCACCGGCTTCTGCCTCGGAGGCGCGGTGACCATCCTCGGCGCCTGCCGCATTCCGGAGCTGTCCGCGGCCGTGTGCTTCTACGGCCTGCCGCCTGAGACCGTGGCCAAGCCCGCCGACATCAAGGTGCCGCTGCAGTGCCACTTCGCCAACCGCGACGACTGGTGCACGCCGGCGGCGGTCGACAAGTTCGAGGCAGGGCTGAAGGCGGCCGGCAAGAAGGCCGAGGTCTTCCGCTACGACGCCGACCACGCCTTCGTGAACGAGCAGCGCAGCGTCCACGACCGGGCCGCGGCCGAGCTCGCCTGGGAGCGCACGCTGGCGTTCTGGGCAACCCATCTCGGCGGCAGGTAGGCCGAACGTGGGGAGCGCGCACGACGAGCTGATCCGCCTCACGGCGTGCGAGGCCGTGAGGCGGCTGAAACGCGGCGACATCACCCCGCTCGACCTGATCGACGCGGCCGAGCGGCGCATCGCAGAGGTGGAGCCGGCGCTTAACGCGCTGCCCACCCTGTGCCTCGAGCGTGCCCGCGCGCACGCCCGGGCCCTGATGCGGGGCGAGCGGCGCGAGGCGGCGGCGGAGCCCGGCTGGCTCGCCGGCCTGCCCGTCGTCATCAAGGACCTGGCCGACGTTGCCGGCGTGCGCACCACCTACGGCTCGCCCATCTTCAAGGATCACGTGCCGACCTCCTCGCATCCGGTGGTGGAGCGCATCGAAAGGAAGGGCGGCATCGTCATCGCCAAGTCCAACACGCCCGAGTTCGGCGCCGGCGGCTCCACCTTCAACGAGGTGTTCGGGCGCACGCGCAATCCCTGGAACACGGCGCTGACGCCCGGCGGCTCCACGGGCGGCGGGGCGGCGGCGCTGGCGGCCGGCGAAGCGTGGCTCGCGCACGGCTCGGACCACGCCGGCAGCCTGCGCCGGCCGGCCACCTATTGCTCCGTCGTCGGCCTGCGGCCGTCGGCGGGGCGCGTGACGCGGGGCACCTCCAACAACCTGTTCTCGCCGCTCTCGGTGCAGGGGCCGATGGCGCGCACCGTGGCCGACGTGGCGCTGTTCCTCGACACGATGGCCGGCCTGTGCCCGCGCGATCCTCTCACCTTCGATGCGCCGGCCCAGGCGTTCGCCGACGCCGTGGCGCGGCCGGTGGCGCCCAAGCGCGTCGCCTTCACGCCCGACTTTGCCGGCAAGGTGCCGGTCGACCGCGAGACGCGGGACATCTGCGCTGCTGCCGCGCGCCGCTTCGAGGAGCTGGGCGCCGTGGTCGATGAGGCGAGCCCCGACCTCGGCAACATCGCCGAAGCGTTCCTGGCGCTGCGCTCGCAGCACTACGTGGTGGAGCGCGAGCTCATGCTTGCAACCCACCGCGAGCTGATCAAGCCCGACATCGTCTGGAACACGGAGCTGGGCCTCAGGCAGTCGACCAGCCAGCTCGCCGCCGCCGAGCGCGAGCGCGCGGCCCTCTACCGGCGCGCGGCCGAGTTCCTCGCCACCTACGACCTGCTGGTGACGCCGGGGGCATCGACCCCGGCCTTCGACGTCAACCGGCGCATGCCCGAGGCCATCGACGGCAAGAAGCTCGAGCACTACCTCGGCGCCTCGCTGATCACGGCGGCAACCACCATGATGGGCCTGCCCTCGATCGCCGTGCCCTGCGGCTTCGACCGCTACGGCCGCCCCGTGGGTCTGCAGATCGTCGGCCGCCATCGCGGGGAGGCGCCCCTGCTGCAGGCGGCGGCGCTGTTCGAGGGTGTGATGGGCCTCTCCCAGCGCGTGCCGATCGACCCGCGCCCGGGAAGCGTGCCGCCGGTGGCGTGAGGCGACGCAAGCCGCCGATCTACGGGATTGTGCGCGCAGACATGCGGGGGACGGCAAGCGTCCCCCGCAGCTAACCCAAGACCCGGCGGGCGCGGCCGCTCACTTGTAGGGCGCGGGCTCCGCCGAGGGACCGAGCTTGAAGTTCAGGCCGAGACGGACCGTGTGGAAGTCGGTGCGGGTGTTGGTCTCCACCTTGAAGATCCCAAGGCCCGGGTCGACTGGGAATTCCTGCGCCGTGTAGCGTTGCGTACCAAGGTCGATGTACTGGTATTCGACCTTGAGGCTGACACGCGGCGCAAAGGCGTGCTCGATGCCGCCGCCGACCACGTAGCCGACCTGCGTGCCGGCAAACTTGTCAGTGGCGACGAAGTCGCCCGGACCCAGGTCCCAGGACATGGTGTGGCCGACCCTGCCCCAGGCAAGACCGCCGGTCGCATAGACCAACGTCCTGTCCCACGCCAGGCCGATGCGCGGGCGCAGTGTGCCGAACCTGTTCACACGATTGCTCGTGGCGACCGTAACGGTCCGCCCGTCCGGGACGCCCTGGAACGAGTAGTCTACGGTCGCCGAGGAGTCGCCGGCAATGTCGGCCAGCTGGCCGTCGGCCTCAAAGCCGAGCACCACCGCACCGATCTGGAGGTTGGCGCCCACTTGAACGCCGCCGAACCCGCCGGAGGGAGACAGCGACCCGAAATTGTCGCTGAAGATGTCGACCGGTGTCCCCCCGGGGAGCCCCGGGTTTGTTTCGAGCACGTGCACGGTCTGGTCGTTGCTCCGGGCCCAGCCGCCGTTGCCGCCGATGTAGAAGCCGGTCCAGCTGAAGGCCCGTGGAGCCACGGGACCCGGCCGCTGGTATCCGTCGGCCATGGCCACGGTTGCGCCGGAGAGGCTCAAAAGTCCCGCCGCCAGCGCTGCGATCCGCATGTTTGGGCTACGCATGGTAATCTTTACCTCGAGAAGTTCAGCGGTCACTGGCTGTGGCGCTACTTGAGGGGAGCGGGCTCGGCCCGCGGCTGCAGATGCAGGTTCACACCGACGCGGACTACGTCCTCACGAACGTGCGCGTCGACGAACTCCAGACCGAAGCCGACAGCGGTTCCATCGCTGACCTGAAATCTGCCCGTACCGAGGTCATAGTGCATGTACTCGGCCTTTGCCGACCAGCGGTCGCTGAGCGCGAACTCCATTCCGCCGCCAACCGTCCAGCCCGTGAGCCATTTGGTGGTCTCGACCCCGCTGAAGAAGAAATCGAAGGTTTGCGCGGGGTTCAACTTTGAAGAGGCGGAAACCTCGCCGGCGGCCCACCCGCCCTTGCCGTAGAGCAGCGCGCGTCCCAACGTCACGCCGAGCCGTCCGGTGAGAGAAGCCAGCTGATGCACGTCGGCCTGGCAGGTGAAGAACGCCGCGTTCGGGCATGCGATCCCACCGCGGGCTTCCGTTGCGCCATAGTCACCCTCGACGCCGACCACGACCCTGCCGAGTTGGACGTTGTAGCCGAGCTGCCCACCCGCGATGTATCCGGCGAAATCCGGCGTGAGCACGCTGTTCGGCGGATCGACGAAGCGCCAGCGCTCGGTTCCCCACAGTGCACCCACGGATCCGCCGATGTAGGGACCGGTCCAGTTGTAGTCGGCGACGTGCGCAGGGCCGTCCTTGATGCTGCCGCCGCCGAGGGGTGAGAACTGGTAGCGCAGGCCCGTGTTGACGCTCCAGCCCTCGATGACGTCGCCGACGCGGTAATCACCGCGAGCGTAGGCCACCCAGCCGCTGTTGCCGAGAACCGCCGCCGTGCCGAGGGCGAACTGCCCGTAGGTCCCGATGCCGCCTTCCGAGCGCGTCGTCAGCCGCCCCAGGTTTACACCGTCGAAGGATGCCGTAGTTCTCGCCGTCACGTCGCCGGCGAACTCATGGAACACGCTGGCCGTGAAGAAGGGCTGCCACGTCACCCCGCCGGCGGCAAAGCTCGTCCCCACGCTCACGCTGGCGCGGCCGAGGAAGCTCTCGATGGTGTCGAAGGCGACAGTACCGCGCCCAAAAAACGGCCCAACATCGGGGGGAAAGTTGCCAAACACCGGCCCGAGATTGAGGCCCTGTACGCTCAGTTGATCGACGTCCACGCGCGACCAGACCGCACCCGCCGACGGCTCGATGAACCAGTTGTTCCCCAAGGGCACATTGTAGCTGGCGTTGCCGGTCAGCGAGAAGCCGCGCGCATCCACCCTCTGGTTGGACATGTCATAGATCGGCTCCGTGAAGGCGTTCTGGAAAAAGTCCCAGCGCGCCTGTGCGTCGAAGGCGAAGCTCCCTTTGGTGAAGGCAGCGTAAGCACCGACGAACGGCACCTGCGAGTCGGCGACGAACGTCCCCGGCGCCGAGAAGAACGTCGTCCCCGCCACCGGATTGAAATAGGACGCTCCCGGGGTGATGTCCTTGGTCCTGGCCTCGAGGTAGCCGGCGGTGACGCCAACGTGGAAGTTGA
>DASRDL010000076.1:0-3822 GCA_035652635.1 Hyphomicrobiaceae bacterium
CCTCGATCCAGAGGCAGTCGTAGTCGCCGCGCCGCGCGAGCCGCCACGCCCGCCGGAGGTAGCTGGCGGCGATCTTCACCTTGCTGCGCCGCTCACCCTCGTAGTTGGAGCGCAGAATTTCGTCCGGGAACAGGGGCGAGCACACAACCTCACAGCCTGCCTCGCGGAGGCGTGGAACGTAAGCCAGCATCCGCTGCCGGCTGGTGGGCGACAGGCGCCCATACCGGGTCAACAACAGGATCGTCCCCATTCCGTCCCTCGCAGCGGTGCTGTGCGCACCGAGAGAAACCCCCTCCACCCACAGCCACCATAGCCGGGCCATATGCCCCGATCAATTTTGGGACGAACGTATTCCGCAACCTTTTATCTAGTTCGTTCAGTCGCTTACACAACGGTCGGTCGAGTATGCTCGGTATGCCACTTGCCATTCGCTGCAGACCAAGAGCATCGGCCCTGCTTCGCATCCTCTGGCTCGTGTCCACCCCTCGACCACCCCGCCCCTACGGCGCCTCCCGCGATGCGCGCGACGTGGCCGAGGAGCTGCGCTCGCGGCTGCACAGCATGAGCGAGCCGCCCAAGGAGAGAGGCTGGCGCACCCTGCTGCACGGCGACCGTGCCCGCTGATGCGCGACATGCAGGGCGTTAGACGGCGAACACGACCGCCTCGATGCGCTCGAACATGAGCGCCATGCCGACGCCGGCGACGAGGGCGCCGACGAGGCGCGGCGCCACGTCGGCGGCCGAGGCCGCCTGCCCGGCACGGCGCACGAGCCACATGGCGCCGACGGCAATCGCGTACTGCACCAGCCCGAACCCCGCGAGGTAAGCGAGGAGAGGCGTCGGCTCGGCGCCGACGATGGCCTCGGCATAGGCCGCGCCGTGGACGAGGCCGGCTGCAGCGAGCAGGAGGGCACAGGCGCCGGCGCCCAGGGCCGCGCCTCCCATCACCAGGGCGCCGAGGAGCACGAGCGAGACGGCGACCGCGATCTCGGTCCCCGGCAGCTCGATGCCGCCGGCGGCGCGCAGCAGGCATCCGGCAACCGTCGCGGCAATGAAGACCGCCGGCAGCACATAGCGCGCTGCCAGATATGCGCACGCCACGCCGGCGGCGATCGTGAAGGCCAGGTGGTCGATGCCGATGACGGGGTGCCCGAGCCCCGACAGCAACCCCTCGAGCAGGCTCGTCGGCGTGCGCCCGCCCATCACGTGGTGGGCGGCCGCCGGTGACGGCGCGATCAGGAGGGCGGCGGCGGCGAGCAGGGCCGTCGTCGGCGCCCCCGGCACTCGTTCGCGGTGTCTCGTCATGGCAATCGCTCCTGGTTCTATGCCGGCAGCGCGGCAAGACCGCGCTCGAGGTCGGCGATGATGTCGGCCGGGTCCTCCAGGCCGATGTGCAAGCGCACGAGCGGGCCGCCGCTCCAGCCCGGCACCCGCGGATAGGTCAGGGCCAGGCTCTCGTAGCCGCCCCACGAGGCGCCGATGCCGAAGAGCCGCAGGCTGTCGACGAACCGGTCGGCGTCGGCCTGGGAGGCCGGCGGCGCCAGCTCGATCGAGAGCAGCCCGTTGGCGCCCTTGAAGTCGCGCCGCCACAAGGCGTGCCCCGGATCGCCGGGGTGCGCGGGATAGAGGATGCGCTTCACCCGGGGCTGGCGGTCGAGCCAGGCGACGACCTCGGCGGTGTGGGCCTGATGCATGGCGATGCGCGCTGCGGCCGTGCGCAGGCCCTTGAGTGCGCTGTAGGCCTCGTCGGGGCTCGCCGTCAGCCCGAGGAGCCGGGCCGTGCGCGAGATCTGGTCGGCGCAGCGTGCTCCGGCCGAGACGGAGCCCATGACCAGGTCCGAGTGGCCGGCGATGTACTTGGTGACGGCGACGATGGAGATGTCGGCGCCGAGCGCGAGCGGACGATAGAGGCCCGGGCACCCCCAGGTGTTGTCGACGGCGAGGAGCGTGTCTCGCCCCTGGAGCAGCCTGGCCAGGGCCGGCACGTCCTGCACGTCGAACACGATCGACCCGGGATTGTCGAGATAGACCATGCGCGTCTGCGGCCTGAGCCGCCGCGCCACCTCGTCGTGGCCGCCGGGATAGAACTCGCAGTCGATGCCGCGCTGGCCCAGATAGCCGGTGGCGATGGCGCGGGCGGGGCCGTACACCGTGTCCGCCAGCAGCAGGTGGTCGCCGGGCTTCAGGCAGGACAGGAACACGTGGGCGATGGCGGCGAGGCCGGTCGGCAGCAGCACGGTGCGCGCCCCGCCCTCGATCTCGTTGATGGCGTCCTCGAGCGCGAAGCAGGTGGGCGTGCCGTTGGCGCCGTAGGCGAACACCCGCTCGCCCTTCTCCCGCCGGCCCTGCACGGCCCGGCGCGTGGCCATGTCGCGGTAGAGCACGGTGGAGGCCCGCACCACCGGCTGGTTCACCGGCCCCACGTCGCCCTCGAGCCTCGGTCGCGAGGCGTGCACGAGGCGGGTCTTGTGCCGGTCGGTCACGAGCTTCGTCTCCCGGGTTGGCGCTCACGCATCCCGGCCCGAGGCAACAGCCGCGGCGAGGTCACCGGGTGCGGGTCGGAAGGGCCTGCTGCACGAGGCGGGGTGCCGGAGTTTGGCACATCCCTGCGCGATGACAAGCGTTGCAAGCACGCAAGCACGCCATCGCACGCAGCCTCCCCACCGTCGTCCCGGCGCCGAGGGCACCCGACAGGGCGGCCGAGGGAGCAGGCCGGGACCCGAGCACGCGCCGGCGGGAGGAGGCGTGGACCTGATCTGCCGGGAGCGCAGCTTCGATGCCGTCCCCGGCGAGGCACGGGCCCGGCCCGTGCGGACACCGCGCTCAGTAGCGCGTGCCCGGGTCGGGCGGGCGGGCGAGCTCGGCCTCGATGTCGAGGGTCGTGCAGCCCTTGGCGGCGAGCTCGGCGTTGTAGGCGTCGAGCTTGGCGCGCTCGCGCACGTAGATCGCCTGCCGGTCGGCCGACTTGCCCGAGCCGCCGAACAGCGGGCTCGCCCACGACTCCATCGTCGAGGCCACGGTCGAGGGCTCCTCGCGGATGCCGGCGTCCCTCAGGCGCGAGATGGTGATCTGCATCGAGCCCGTGAGGCGCTTGCAGTCCATCCCCCTCTCGGCGCTGCTCATCTCGTAGCGGTCGCCCTGCATTACGCCGCCCTCGAGCGGCTTGCCGAGAATCTGGCTCTTGCTCTCCTTGAAGGGCGGGGGAGAGTAGCCGGGCATCGCGGCCGAGCAGGCGCTCAGCACGAGCAGCGCGGCAGGGGCGAGACGGCGGGCGAGCATGGACCCTGCTACCAGATTCTGGCCGCACAGAGACATCAAATCGTGGCGGCGGCGGGGCGCATGGCTTAAGGAATGGTGCAACCGACCGCGGCCGCAGAGGCCGCCAAGCATGGAGAATTGCCGGTGCCCCAGAAGATCACCAAGAGCGTGAAGTCGATGGTAGAGGCCGCCAAGCGCGAAATCGAGGAAATCGAGCCGGCGGAGGCCGTGAAGCTCGCCGGCCGCGATGATGTCGTGCTGGTCGACATTCGCGACATCCGCGAGCTCGGCCGCGACGGCAGGGTCCCCGGCGCCTTCCACGTGCCGCGCGGCATGCTGGAGTTCTGGATCGACCCCGAGAGCCCCTACTACAAGGAGAAGTTCGGCCAGGACAAGAAGTTCGTGTTCTTCTGCGCCGGCGGACTGCGCTCGGCGCTCGCCGCCAAGACGGCGCAGGACATGGGGCTCAAGCCCGTGGCCCACATCCTCGGCGGCTTCCGCGGCTGGAAGGAGGCCGGCGGGCCGGTGGAGGCGCCGGAGCGCATGCCGGGCGAGAACAAGAAG
>DASRDL010000077.1:0-5793 GCA_035652635.1 Hyphomicrobiaceae bacterium
TCGACATCGGCCACGTTGCCGTCGCCTGCGCACTGGCCCACCTCGACTTCCGCTTTGCCGCCGACGACTGGCGCAGGGGCCGGCCGCAGCTCGCCCGCTGGTACGACGACTTCGCGCGCCGTCCGTCCATGCGGGCCACCGAATACGTCGATGCTTATTGAGGAGAGGCAAGCGTGATCAAGGTTCCGCAACGGCAGGTCCCGGGCGTCTATCACCGCCGCGTGGGCGACATCGTCGTCACCGCGCTCTCGGACGGCCATCTCGACGGCTCGATCGACGTGCTGCGCAACATCTCCCAGGACGAGGCCCGGCAAATCCTGGCCGACAACTTCCGTCC
Organism: Hyphomicrobiaceae bacterium; assembly: GCA_035652635.1. GTDB lineage: Bacteria > Pseudomonadota > Alphaproteobacteria > Rhizobiales > Hyphomicrobiaceae > AWTP1-13. The sequence goes on from DASRDL010000077.1 coordinate 338, forward strand.
GGCGCGCCGCACCCAGGTCAACGCCTTTCTCGTCTACTCCGCCGGCCGCCTGGCGCTGATCGAGACCGGATCGGGAAACTATCTGCTGCCGACCGCCGGCAAGCTCATGGAGAACCTGAAGGCCGCCGGCGTGGACCCGGCCGACATCGAGGCGGTGCTGCTCACCCACATGCACCCCGACCACTCGGCCGGCCTCACCGACATGACGACGGGCAGGCGCAACTACCCCAATGCCGAGCTCGTCATGCACGAGAACGAGCCCAGGCACTGGTTCGACGACGCCAAGATGGCCACCGCCAGCGAGCGGCACAAGAAGCTCTACTTCCAGGCGGGCCGCGAGCAGGTCACCCCCTACAAGGACCGCTGGCGCCTGTTCAGGGAGGGCGAGGTGTTCCCCGGCGTCACCGCCATTCCGCGCCACGGCCACACGCCGGGCCACACCACCTTCCTCATCAGCTCCGGCAACGAGCAGCTGCTGATCTGGGGCGACACCGTGCACGTGCCCGAGGTGCAGACGCTCCGTCCCGAGGTGTGCATGGAGTTCGACACCGACGCGGAGGGCGCCGCCGCCTCGCGGCGCAAGGTGTTCGACATGGTAGCGACCGACCGGCTGCTCGTCACCGGCATGCACCTGCACTTCCCCGGCTTCGCCCACCTCGTCCGCCGCGGCAGCGGCAGCTACCAGCTGATCCCCGCCGCCTGGGACCTCGGGATGTAACGCACATTCCGATCGGCAAGCGTCACTGTCATCCCGGCCTCGGGCGTCAGCCCGAGAGCCGGGACCCAGGGCCAAGATTGCGCATGAGTATCCGTTCGCCCTGGGTCCCGGATATTGCGCTGGCGCGCAATTCCGGGATGACAGCGACGCTGCTGTTCGCGATGTGCTCTTAGGCGGATCACGCGGGGCGGCGGAAGCGGGGCATCACCTCGGCGGCGAACAGCTCGAGCGACGCCTTGGCCTTCTCCGTGCCGTACCAGGGCGGGTAGTGGAGCATGAGAGAGGTGAGGCCGGTCGCGGCCTTCAGCTCGGCGATACGCGCCGTCACCGTTGCAGGCGAGCCGTGGATGATGGTGGAACGAGCCAGCGTGTCGTAGTCGAGCGCGGCGGCAACCGAATCCTTGCCGTGGGCGACCTGCCCCAGGTAGCCCGACTGGTGACCGCCGAAGAAGTGGCGCAGGTGCCGCAGCAAGCCCTCCTCAGAATCCCTCTTGGCCGCAGCATCGGTCTCGCCGACATAGACCCAGCGGGCGATGTCGACATGCCCGCACGCCGGGTTGGTGCGGGCCTCTGCGTTCGCTTCCGACAAGCTGGTCCGGTAGTGGGCGACCTGCTTGGCCAGGGTCTCGAAGGGCGTCAGGGTCGAGAGCATTACGCCGAGGCCCAGCCGTCCAGCGACGCCGATGGACCGGTCGGTCGCGCCCGCCAGGAACAGCGGCGGGTGCGGCTTCTGCAGCGAACGGGGCAGGAGCTCGAACTCGCCGTCGATGCGGGCCGTGAAGTATTTGCCCTGATGCCTCACGCGGCCTTTGCGGAACAGGTCGAGCAGGACGCCCAGCGCCTCCTCCTGCATATCGCGCCGCGCCTCGAAGTCGATGCCGAAACCGTCGAACTCGTACTTGCGGTAGCCTGACCCGAGCCCCAGAGCCACGCGGCCCCCGCTCAGGATGTCGACGAAGGCCGCGTTCTCGGCCACCCGCACGGGATTGGCGAGCGGCAGGGTGACCACGGCCATGCCGAGCCTGATGCGCTTGGTGAGGGCAGCCAAGTGGGCCGCATACACCCACACGTCGGGCATGATCCCGTACTCGGTCGAGAAGTGGTGCTCGGCCACCCAGGCACAGTCGAAGCCGAGCCGGTCGGCAGCGACGATCTCGTCGGTCACGCGCGCGTGCACCGCCTGATGGGGGTAGGGCTCGCGCTCCCTGTTCGGCTGGGAGGTGAAGAGGATGCCGAATTGCATGTGTGCGCTCTCGTGCTATCGCGTGGTCGCGCCTGGACCGTGCGGACGGACGGCCTACCTGATCTTGATGCCGGCGGTGGAGATGACCTTGCCCCAGCGTTCGGTCTCGCGCTTGACGTATGCCGTGAACTCCTCGCTGGAGTTGCCGACGGCGATGGCGCCGAGGCTCGCCAGCTTGTCCTTCACTTCCGGCGATTGCAGTGCCGCCACGGCCGCGCCGTGCAGCTTGGCGGCCACCGCCTCCGGCGTGGCGGCTGCCACCACCAGACCGTACCAGTTGTCGGCCTCCACCTGGCCCATGCCGAGCTCTGCCGTCGTGGGCACGTCGGGCAGGCTGGGGCTGCGCGTGCGGCTGCCGATGGCCAGCGCCCTGAGCTTGCCCGACTGCACGGCGCCGAGCAGCACCGGCACGTCGGCAAACATCATCTGCACGTGGCCGCCGAGCAGGTCGTTGACGGCCGGCGCGGCGCCCGTATAGGCGACGTGCACCAGCTCGATGCCGGCCGTGATCTTGAGCAGCTCGGTGGCAAGATGCGGCATGCCGCCGTGGCCGGTGGAGGCAAACGCCAGCTTGCCGGGCTGGGCCTTGGCGAGGGCGACGAGCTCGGCGAGGCTCGCTGCGGGCACCTGCGTGCCCACCACCAGGATTTCCGGCACCGAGACGATCTGGGTGAGCAGGCGGAAGTCCCTGAGCGGCTGAAACGGCATGCTCTCGCGCAGATTGACATTTATGGCGAGTGCGCTGGAGGCGGCAATGCCGACGGTGTAGCCGTCGGGCTCGGCCTTGGCGACCGATGCCGTGCCGGTCAGGCCGCCGGCACCGGAGCGGTTCTCGATCACCACCGTCTGGCCGAGCAGGGCTCCCATCTTGTCGCCGAGGATGCGACCGAACGTGTCGGCGGGGCCGCCCGCCGGGAACGGCACCACGAGCTTGATGGTGCGGTTCGGGTAGTCCTGGGCGCCGGCGGCGAGCGGCAGTACGACGAGGGCGAGAGCGCCCAGCAGGCGCATGAGCAGGGGTGTCGGCATATCGGCGTTTCCCTCCCGTCCGATGGGCGACGCGTCGGCAGACCCGGGCGATCGCCGTCCAACCTTTCGGATAGCACCAATGCGGGAAACCCTGGCAGCGCGCCGCGCGTGGCTGCCATGCTGTGGCGAGTCGGCTCGAGGCGACGTGCGCCTTGCGCCCTCAGTGCATGCTCAGTGCATCAGGCGCGCCACCACGTCGACGATGACGGCGCCGTCGGCGGGCTTGTTCACCACCGGCACGTCCGGCCAGCGCCGGCTCGCCTCGGTCGTGTCGTAGCGCGTGTGCAGCACGAAGGGCACGCCCAGGTGGTCGAGCCGACGGCACACGTGGGCGGTATTGTCGGCGCCCATGCGCAGATTGACCACCGCCGCCGACAGGGCCGGATGCTCGGCGAGGTAGAGGGCCTCGCTGAGCTTGGCGGCAGCGTAGACCCTGGCTCCGGCGCGATGCAGATGGTCGACGAGCTGGCGGGAAACGTCGGGCTCTTCCTCGACGACGAGGATCGAGCGCCCACTGAGCGCAAGGCTACCCATGGAACTACCCCGTTGCTGAGGCGAGCCGCATTCTCGCCCACTGCCGGCATTTGGCTCCGTCAACGGTTGGTCGGTCAACCCCGTTGTCGTGCGGTGCAACTCAAGCGTGTCTTGGTGAAACTTTCATTAAAACGGGCTTCACAATTCACCGCGACGCGCCGACCAGCGCCTCGGCATCGGAGCGCGCATCATCGCCGGCGAGGCGCCGCGTCGGCCGGTCGTGCGCCAGCAGCTGCGCGAAGCCCGCAATCAGGCCGATGATCACGCCGGCCTGCAGGGCGCGGTCGTAGGAGCCCAGCGCATCGTAGATGGCGCCGCCGCCCCAGGCGCCCAGGAACGAGCCGACCTGGTGGGAGAGGAAGGCGATGCCGGTGAGCGTCGACAGGAACTTGATGCCGAACATCTGCACGACCAGACCATTGACGAGCGGGATGACCCCGAGCCACGTCAGCCCCATCAATGCCGCGAACACCAGCGTGGAGGTCGGCGACACCGGCAGCAGGAAATAGCCCGCCATCACCAGCGAGCGCATGATGTAGATGGAGCCCAGCAGCGCCCGCTTGGAGTAGCGGTCGCCGAGCCAGCCGAAGCCCCACGAGCCGATGACGTTGAAGAGGCCGATCACGGCCAGTGCCTGGGCGCCGAGCATCGGGTCCATGCCGCACAGCGCCAGATAGCTCGGCAGGTGGGTGGTGAGGAAGACGAGCTGCAGGCCGCACACGAAGAAGGCGAGGCTCATGACGACGTAGCCGCTGTGGCGCCTGGCCTCGCCCAGGGCGCCGAGCAGGGTGAGGTCCTTGTCGGCGGCCGTCGAGTTGGGCAGGCGGCCGGCCCGGCCGGCGACGAAGGCCGCCGGCAGCATGGCGAGGCTCACGACCAGGAAGGCGCCGAGCGCCAGGCGCCAGCCGCCCCACTGCATCACCCCCTGGCCCAAGGGCGCGGCGAAGAATGTGCCGATCGACCCGGCGGCCGACACGATGCCGAAAGCGAGGCTGCGCCGGTGGGGAACGATGACGCGGGCGGCGACGTTGGCGGCAATCCCGCTGGTCGTGCAGGACAGCGCCACTCCGATCAACACGCCGCTGCCCAGCGTGATCATCGCCGCGTTGGTGGCACGCGCGGTCAGAGCCAGCCCGGCGATATAGAGCACGACGCCGGCGATGGCGACGCGGCGCGGCCCGAAGCGGTCGACGAAGGCGCCTGCCACCGGCTGGGTGAACCCCCACAGGATGTTCTGCACGGCGATCGCCATGGCGAAGTCGGCTGCCTGCAGGCCCAGGTCCTGCACCACCGGCATCTGGAACAGGCCGAGGCTCTGCCTGAGCCCCATGGCGATCGACAGCATGATCGCCGCGCCCGACAGCACCGCGACGGCCTCGCCGCGCGTGAGCTGCCCGGTGTGGAAGGGTTGGCGCGTGTCGGCACGCTCCTGCATCGTCTTCTCCGCTGATCGGCCCGATAACGGCGCGCGCACCCTACCGAGGACCTCCCCGGCCTGCCAGGGCGCCCGCGGCGCTGCAGCCATGCACGGCGGCGCCGGTGCCGGTTCGCACCTGATCGGTCTTGGAAAATGCACCAAGGTGAGTTTCTCTCATCCTACGGCGCAGTTCTTTTCGTTTGCCTGATTCGACTGGCCCGATCGATGCTTTCCGACTGCCGGTCGTGGCCCCAGCACAGCGAGCGTGCCCAATGAGCCCTCCCCGCCCGTCGCCCTTCTCGCTCACCGTTCCCGACGCAGATATCGCCGACCTGCGCGAGCGCCTTGCGCGCACGCGCTGGCCCGACGAGCCGCCGCTGGAGCCGTGGTCGACCGGCACCAGCGTTGCCTACATGCGCGAGCTTGTCCGCTACTGGCAGTCGGGCTTCGACTGGCGGCAGTGGGAGGCCAAGCTCAACGGCTTCCGTCAGTACCGCGTGCCGATCGGCGGCATC
>DASRDL010000078.1:0-9356 GCA_035652635.1 Hyphomicrobiaceae bacterium
ACCCCGCACGTCCCATGCGATTTGCAATGAAACACAGGCGGGCTACGCTGCCAACAGCGAGCGCCCGCGCAGCACGCGGCGCCGACGGGCCGATACGCGGAAGCGACATCGTGTTCCGGGTGCCCCGGCCGATGTCGCCGACCGCGGCCCGCGCGCCGGGCCGATGGCGGAGGATGAATGCGATGCTGGATCTCGTGATTGCCAACGCCCGCCTGCCCCGGTCGGAGGACAGAACCGTCGATGTGGGCATCGCACGGGGCCGCATCGCCGCCATCGAGCCCGCGATTGCAGCAGACGCGCCGCGCCATGACGCCGGCGGGCTTCTGTGTTGTGCCGGCTTGATCGAGACGCACATCCACCTCGACAAGTCGCGGATCATCGACCGCTGCGCACCGGAGCCCAGCCGATCCCGGCCGGATCACATGCGGCGCGTGCAGGCAGTCAAGGGCACCTTCACCGCGGAGGACATCTACGCGCGGGCGAAGGCCACTCTCGAAGGCTGCATCAAGCACGGCACGACGCGAATCCGCACCCACGCGGAGATCGATGCGCCCGTGGGCGTGCGCGGCGTCGAGGCCCTGCTGGCGCTCGCCAGGGAGTACGCCTGGGCGGTCGATCTTGAGATCTGCGTCTTCCCGCAGGAGGGCATGACGACGGCCCCGGAGGCCGAGGCCGCGCTGCGCAAGGGCCTCGACATGGGGGCCCGCGTCATCGGCGCGGCACCCAACTACGATGTCGATCACCCCGGGCAGATCAATCGCATCTTCGAGATCGCACGCGAGTACAACGTCGACATCGACATGCACATCGATTCCGGCCACGACCCGGCGAGCCTCGATACGCATCTGGTGGCCGATCTGACGGAGCGCTTCCGGCTCGGCGGGCGGGTGGCGATCGGGCACGCCACGAAGCTCGCGGGTTTGCCGCCGGCGCGGCAGGCCGAGATCGCGCGCCGCCTCGCCGATGTGGGCGTCGCGGTCACGGTGCTGCCGGCGACCGATCTCTTCGTGCTCGCGCGCCACGTCGACTACAACGTGCCGCGCTGCGTCGCCGACGCCAACTTCTTCGCCGAGCACGGCTGCAACTGCTCGATCTCGTCGAACAACATACTCAATCCGTTCACGCCGTTCGGCGACGGCTCGCTCATTCGCATGGCGAACCTGCATGCCAACATTCTGCAGGTCGGTCAGCCGGACCGCCTCGCAGAGCTGTTCGCCATGATCACCGAGCGGTCGGCGCGGCTGATGAACCTGACCGACTACGGCATCGAGGTCGGCCATCCCGCCGACATCGTCGTCGTCGACGCCACGAGCCGCGCCGAGGCGGTGGCCACCGTCGCCCCGGTCGTGGCCTGCTTCAAGCGCGGCCGGCAGACCGTCGATCGCCCCAGGGCCAGGCTCATCCGGCCCGACTGACAACGGCTGGCTCTGGCAGAGAGGTGTCGACATGACAGCCAAACGCATGACGGTGGTCCGCAACGGGCGCGTGCTCGACATCAGGGGTCACTGCGCCCCGCACGCCGATATCCTGATCGACGGCGACAGCATCGCCGAGGTCGGCACACCGGGCCTTCCGGCCCCGGCCGACGCCCTGGTGGTCGATGCCAGCGACCGGCTCATCCATCCGGGGCTCATCAATGCCCACACGCACGGCCACGGCAACCTCAGCAAGGGGATGGGCGACCGCTGGACGCTCGAGCTGCTGCTGACGGCCGGTCCCTGGATCAGCGGCAACCGCACGGCCGAGGACAAGTACCTGACCACCTACATCGGCGCGCTGGAGATGCTGATGAAGGGCTGCACGGCCTGCTACGACCTGACGGTCGAGTTCCCGCAGCCGACGCCCGAGGGCCTCGCGGCCTGCGCCCAGGCCTATGCCGATGCCGGCATGCGCGCGGTGGTGGCGCCGATGGTGGCGAGCCTGACGCTCTACGAGGCGATCCCCGGGCTCATGGACGTGCTGCCGCCGGCCCTGCAGAAGGACGTGGCGCGGCTGCGCCTGTCACCCTGCGAGGCGAGCCTCGCCGCCATGCGGCGCGTGCTCGGGGACTGGCGCTTCGACCGCGAGCAGGTGCGTCCTGCCGTGGCGCCCACCATCCCGCACCATTGCAGTGATGCGTTCCTGCGCGACTGCGCGGGATTGGCGCGGGAGTTCGGCGTCGGCCTGCACAGCCACATCCAGGAATCGAAGGCGCAGGTCATCGTCGGCCTCAAGACCTACGGCAAGACGCAGACGGCCCATCTGCAGGACCTCGGGCTGCTCGGACCCGATTTCGTGGCTGCTCACGGCGTCTGGCTCGACGACGACGACATCAGGCGGCTGGCCGACCACGGAGCGTCCGTGGCGCACAATCCCGGCAGCAACATGCTGCTCGGCAACGGCATTGCGGCCGTCAAGGCCATGCTGGAGCGGCAGCTCAACGTCGGCATCGGCACCGACGGGGCGGCCTGCTGCGACAACCAGAACATGTACGAGTCGATGCGGGTCGCCTCCTATGGCTCGAAGGTCCAGGGCCCCGACAACGAGCGGTGGCTGGCCACCGAGGAAATCCTGACCGCTGCAACCGAGGGCAGCGCCCGCGCGCTCGGCCTGGGCGATCGGTTGGGCAGGATCGCCAAGGGCTACAAGGCCGATCTCGTCTTCATCGATCTCACCCACGTCAACTGGATTCCCCTGAACGACCCGACCAACCAGCTCGTGCACACCGAGGATGGCAGCGGGGTCCATACCGTCATGGTGGGCGGCAAGGTGGTGGTGGAGGACCGGCGGCCCGTCGGCGTCGACTTCGTCGCTCTGGCGCGCCGGGCCGAGGCCGCGCGCGAGCGGCTGGCCGAGGCCAATGCCGCCAACAAGGAGCTGTTCAAGCGGCTCGAAGGTCTCGTCAACGCCTTCTGCCCGGGTCTCGCCAAGACGCCCTATCACATCGACCGCTTTGCCGGCGGCCATCACGCGCACTACACGCGCTAGAACGGCGCGGCGGCGGCCAGCAGCGGCACCGGGAGTGCGCGGAGCGGTGGCAGCCATCGCATGGTTGCCTATTGCGTCGGCAAGGCGCATATGTCCGGTACACCTGTCGGGTACCCACCGCCTTGTCCCACGCCGGTCGCTTCGCCCGTTGCTCCAACCCGCTGACGCACGCCTCCTGTTCGGTCGACCCGACTATCGCCGCTTGTGGGCGATTGGCGGCCTGACCGGCGTTGCCCGCTGGCTCGAGTTCGTCGCGATCGCCATCTTCGCCTACGAGCTCACCCGATCCCCGGCGCTCGTCGCCCTGCTCGCCGTTCTGCGCATGGTCCCCTATGTGATGCTCGGCTTTCTCACCGGGGCCGTGGCGGACATCGTGGACCGCAAGCGGATGCTTGTGGCCACCTTTGCGACGATGGCGGCCGTCGCGGGAGCGATGCTCCTCGTCAGCGCGCTGGGTGCTGCGACGTACGTGGCCGCCGCTGCCGTCGTCATGGTGTCCGGCGCCTTCTGGACCACGGATATGCCGGTGCGCCGCCGGCTGCTGGTGGATGCGGTCGAGGCGCGGAGCGTTCCCGCCGCCCTCGGGTTCGACAATGCCACCATGTATGCCACACGCGCCCTCGGGCCGCTGATCGGCGGCGCTACCTATCAGGAGCTGGGCATCAGCGGCATCTACGCCCTCATTGCGGTGAGCTACCTCGTATGCCTCGGGCTCGCGACGCGGGTCGGAGTCCGGCCCGACACACCGAGGACCGGCGCATCATCTGCGGGCGGCAAGCTGGGCTTCCTGCTGCCGCCGCGGGAGCTCGTCTTGGATCGCCGCTTCCAGATCATCATGGGCGTCACGCTGGTCTACAACCTGTGGTGCTGGCCTTTCACCGGCATGGTTCCGGTCATCGGCCAGAAGGATTTCGCGCTGACCCCGGCCCTGGTCGGTGCCTTGTCGGCATGCGATGGCCTGGGAGGCACGCTCGGCGCCTTGGCCGTCGGCGTGCTCGCCACGCCGCGCACGCTGTTTCGCTTCTACTTCCTCGGCACGCTCGGGTGTCTCTTGCTCATGCTCGGGCTGGCACTGCACCTGACCGTGGGCGCGGCGGTCGCCATCCTGCTGTTGAGCGGCGTTGCGGCCGCCGCCTTCTCCTCGACGCAATACGCCCTCGTCTACAGCATGGCTCCGCCCGAGATGCGCGGCCGCGCCACGGGCATGCTGTCGATCTTCATCGGCTCCTCGATGCTCGGCCACTGGCACGCCGGCCTGCTGTTCGAGAAGCTGGGGACCATCGCGGCGACGGAGTTGATGGCCTGCGAAGGTCTGGCTGCCATGCTGCTGCTTGCCGCCCTGTGGCAGCGGACGCCGGCGCAGCCGGTCGGCTGAGCCGGGCGGGCGGGTCGGCGGAATCTGCCGGCAGCGGCCTGCCGTCAGCCCAGCACGTAGTTGCGCAACGCGGCGATCAGCGAGGCGACGCCGACGGCCGCCAGCGTCGCGAGCGCGGTCCGGCGATAATGCCGCTGGCCACCCAGCGCGAAATAGCGGGCACCGAGCGCGGTCGCCGCCGAGTAGAGCGGGATGAGCAGCAGGCCAATGACCACGGTCTGCCGTGTAAAGAGCCCGTGGTAGAGCATCGGCAGGATCGACGAGAGCGCTACGGCCGTCATCAAGGCCAGCACGTTGGCCCGCTGCTGGGAGGTTTCGCCCGGCCTGGAGAGGGCCACGGCGACGACCGGCGGCCCGCCCACCCCGGCAATTCCCTGGACGAGGCCGCCGGCGATCCCGGCCAGCATGAGCTTGCCCATGCCGATGTGCCCCCTCAGTCGCCATCCGCTGGCAAGCACGGCGACCATGAGGAGCACGAGCGTGGAAATGGCAACCGTCATCAAGGCGGGATCGGCGGCGACCAGCGTCCAGGTGCCGATCGGCGCGGCGATGAACGTGGCAAGGCAGATCGGCAGGACAAAGGGCCGCTCGGCCCGGCGGACCGCCTCCGGCAACAGCTGGAACACGGCCGGCAACCCCATCACGCTGTTGACCGCGATGGCCGCGTGCGGCCCGAGCACCAGGCTGATCACGGGCACCGAAATCAGCGCCGCCCCGAACCCGACGAAGCCCCGCAGCATACCGGCGATGGTCACCGCGACGAGGATTACGGCGAGCCGCGCATCGATCGGTATTCCCAGCAGGTCCGACACGGTGATCCAGGTTCCCCCAAGCTCGCGGCGGGCGGCGCGCGCGTCAAACCGCCGTATAGCCACCATCGATCAGCAGGTCGGAGCCGGTCATGAAGCTGGAGGCGTCGCTGGCAAGATAGAGGGCCGCCCGGGCAATTTCCTCCGGCTGCCCCAGGCGGCCGATCGGATGCTTGGGGACGGCCTGGGCGCGAGCGTCCGCCATGCTGCCGTACCGGAACGAGACGCGCTCGGTCTCGACGGCGCCCGGCGACAGGGTGTTGACACGGATGTTGTCGCGGGCGTGGTCGATCGCCATCACCTTGGCGAGCTGAATGAGCGCGCCCTTGGTCGCGCAATAGACCCCGCGACCGGCCGCGCCGACACGGCCCATCTGCGAGGCAATGTGAATGATGCTGCCGCCGCCGGCAGCGCGCATGTGCGGGATGGCGGCCCGGCTCATGAGATAGGCGCCGGTGAGGTTGACGGCGATGGCGCGGTTCCAGTCGGCCGGCTCGAGCTCGACAATGGTACCGGTCGGCTCGCGCATGGCGGCACCGTTGACGAGGACGCGCGGGCTCCCGTGGGCCGCGATTGCGGCCTTCACCGCGTCGGCGATGCTGGCCTCGCTCGTCACGTCGCAACGATGCGCCATTGCCGTGCCGCCGGCGCTCCTGATGCCGGCCGCCGTCTCGCCGGCAGCCGCCTCGTCGACGTCCAGGCACGCCACCTTGGCGCCCGCGCCGGCAAACGCCATCGCGATGGCACGCCCGATGCCGAGCGCGGCTCCCACCACGAGGGCCGGCCTGCCGTCGAGACGGAAAGGATCGTCGGGCATCGAACCTCCAGGCGCTTGCGTCCAGCCGTCCTCGGTCATCGCCCTACGATAGGCAGGAGGGTCCGACTCTACAATTGGCACTTCGCCGATTGCCGGCAAGCTGGGGAGCCGGCCGGCGCCGCCCGTGCGCCCGCCGTCTGGGCCGCTCCAGCCATGCGCATCCTCCTGGGCGATCGTTGCGAACCGGGATACGATCTCGGAAGCGAGGGGAGAATCGTGGAGTGACGCCGTGCGTCTCGATTCGCTTGCCAGGGTCATCCGCAGCAAGAATGCCGGGCCGTGCCTCCTGACGCTGGACGTGATGCTGCCCGACGAGGCGGCGTTCGCCTACGTTGCCGCGCGCATCGGCCCCCTCCGCCGACAAGTGGCGCAGCGCTATGGACGCAGCGAGAACGAGGTCGCCGTCCTGCCGTTTGCGCCGGCGCTGGCGGTGAAGATCACGCTGCCGCGCGATACCGTTTCCGGCGATGTCGGCGACCGTGACGTCTACGGCGCGCAGCAGCACGCGCCGCTCCTGGATATCGAGCTATGACCGCGATCTCCCGGTTGCTGGACGACTTTTCTCGCAGACGTCGGCCGCTGCGCTCGCTCGGCGCCTCGGGCCAGCTCGGCTACGGGATCCCCACGCCGGCGTTCGAGGCCGGCCTTGCCCGGTCGCCGGACATGATCGGCGTCGACATGGGCTCGATCGATATCGGGCCCGCCTATCTCGGCGCCGGCAAGATGGCGCCGACGCGCGTCGGCGCCAAGCGCGACCTGCGCAAGGTGCTGCGGGCAGCCCGGCGGCTGGACATTCCGCTGATCGTCGGCTCGGCCGGCTCCGCCGGCGCCAGACCGCATCTCGATCAGACGCTCGACATCATTCGCGAGATCGCGCGCGAGGACGGTCTTGCCTTTCGCATGGGCGTGGTGGCCTCCGACGTGCCGCGCGCGGAGATCAAGGCGGCGATCGCCGCCGGACGGGTCCGGCCGATGGATACCATGCCGCCGCTGACCGACGCCGAGGTCGACGCGGCCGCCCACATCGTGGGGCAGCTCGGGCTCGAGGCCTTCCGGCGCGCGCTCGAGGCGGACGTGGACGTGGTCGTGCTCGGCCGCGCCTGCGACACGGGCATATTCGCCTGCATTCCGGCGATGCTCGGCTTTCCTCCCGGCATCTCGATGCACATGGCGAAGATCATCGAGTGCGCTTCGCTGTGCTGCGTGCCCGGCGGGCGCGACACCATCCTCGGCGTCCTGGACGACGAGGGTTTCGAGCTCGAGAGCATGGCGCCGAACCGTGCCGCGACGCCCTCGAGCGTGGCCGCCCACAGCCTTTACGAGCAGGCCGACCCTTACGAGATCCGCGAGCCGTCGGGACGTGCCGACCTGCGCCATGTCGTCTATCGCGCGCTGGATGCGCGGCGCACGCGGGTCGAGGGCGCCACGTTCGAGCCGGCCGGCCGGCCGACGCTGAAGCTGGAGGGCGCCGCGATGATCGGCTATCGCGCCCTGCTCGTTGCCGGCGCCGCCGATCCGCGCTTCATCGCCCGGCACGAGGAGATATTTGCCGCCGTTGCGCGTGTCGTCCGCGACCTCGTCTGCGAGGATGCGGCGGAGGACTACCGCCTCGCCTTCCGGCTCTACGGCGTCGACGGGGTGCGCGCGTGGGCCGAGCCGCCGGCGCACCTGCCGCGCGAGGCCTTCGTCATGGGCGAGTGCATTGCGCCCACGCCGGAAAGGGCGGAGGAGGTGATCCGCACGACCAAGCAGTATCTGCTGCATCACGGTTACGAGGGTCGCCTCTCGACCGCCGGCAATCTGGCATTTCCGTTCACGCCGCCGGAGGTGACGATCGGCGAGGCTTACCGCTTCAACGTCTTTCACCTGATGCAGGTCGACGGGATGGCGCGGCACTTCCCGGTCGAGGTCGAGAAGGTGGGATAGCCCTGCCGCGGCTGCGCGCGAGGAGTGGTGAATGCTCACGGTGTTCGGCTCGGTCAACGTCGATCTGACCTTCCGCGTGCCGCATCTGCCCTCTGCCGGCGAGACCGTCCTTTCCCCTGCATACACGCAGGCGGTCGGCGGCAAGGGTGCCAATCAAGCCGTTGCGGCCGCACGTGACGGCGCACCGACGTGCTTCGTGGGATGCATCGGCGACGACGGGTACGGAGCGACGAGCCGCCGCGCCCTCGCCGATGCCGGTGTCGACGTCACCGGGTTGAAGACCGTGCCCGGCACGACCGGCCTCGCCGCGGTGTGGGTCGACGACGACGGCAGCAACCAGATCGCCGTCGCCTCCGGTGCCAATGCCGCCCTGAAGGCGGAGGCCTTGGCCGACCGCGCGCTGGGCCCCGGAGCGATCCTGGTTCTGCAGATGGAGACGCCCGCCGCCGAGGTCGAGGCGGCTGTCGATCTCGCGCATCGCAGCGGCGCCACGGTCATCCTCAACCTGGCGCCGGCGCTGCCCATATCCCGGTCGGCTTTGGCGCACGTGGACGTGCTGGTCGTCAACGAGCATGAGGCGGCCACGCTTTGCGGCCGTCTCGGATTGCCGGACAGCGAGCTCGCGAGCCAGGCGATCGCACTGGCAAGGGAGCTCAGCAACACCGTCGTTGCCACGTGCGGTGCTGCCGGGGCCATCGCGGCCCGCGGCGACTCGCTGTGGCGGGCGGATGCGCTGCCGGTTCGTGCCATCGACACCACGGGTGCGGGCGATTGCTTCGTCGGGGTGCTGGCGGCCGGCCTGTCACGGGGCACGCCCATGGCAGAGGCGATGCGCCGCGCCGCCGTGGCCGCGAGCCTCGCCTGCACCGTCGTCGGTGCAACGCCCAGCTTCCCGACGCACGATCGGATCGAGGCGGCGTTGTCTGCCGCCGATCGATCGAGCATCCGCGGTCGGGCCACATGAGCAGCACCACGATTCTCATCGATTGCGACCCTGGCCACGACGACGCCGTTGCCATTCTGTTTGCCGCACGGCACTTGCACCTCGTCGGCATCACGACCGTGCACGGCAACAACTCCATCGCGAACACGACGCGAAACGCCCTCGCGATCCTGGAGCTGGCAGGCCTCGACGTTCCGCTGGCGATGGGGTGCGCCGATCCTCTGGCGCAGCCGAGACGGGCTATTGCCGCGGTGCACGGCAGCAGCGGCCTCGATGGCGCCGAGCTGCCGGAGCCCAGGCGGAAACCCATCGACATGCATGCCGTCGACTTCATCATCGATGCGGCGAGCCGGCATCGCGGCGACCTGGTGCTGGCGACGATCGGCCCTCAGACCAATGTCGCGCTGGCTCTGCGGCGCGAGCCGCGACTGGAGAGCTGGATCCGGGAGATCACGGTGATGGGCGGGTCGACGGGACCCGGCAACGTGACGGCCGCGGCCGAGTTCAACATCCATTGCG
>DASRDL010000079.1:0-5033 GCA_035652635.1 Hyphomicrobiaceae bacterium
CGGGGTGCATGAAGGCCAGGTATTCGATGTCGGCGACGTTGCCGGCGTCGGGCCAGAAGCGCACCTCCAGGTGCGGCAGCTGCTCGGCGAACGTGTCGCGCCACAGCCCGGCGTTACCGATGCGCTTGTCCAGCTCGACGATCAGCAGCGCCATGCTTCCCCCACGCGATCTCAGTTGACGCCCGACTCCGCCCGCAAGAGCTTGCCCAGCAGACGCGCGAGCTCGGCCGCCTCGGCGTCGCTCAGATGGGCGCCGACGTGCTCGGCGATGGCGGCGGCATAGACCGGCCACATCTGCCGCCGCAGCGCCCGCCCTTTGGCGGTGATGAGGACGACGTTGTTGCGGCCGTCGATCTGGCACTGGCGCCGCTCGACCAGCCCCTCGTCCTCGAGCCGGCCGACGAGGCGGCAGACGTTGTATTGTGCCAGCTGCGTGCGGTCCTGCACGCCGCTCTGGCGCAGCATGCCCCTGGGCGAGCGGTCGATCTCGTTGAGCACGTGATACCAGTCGGCCGGCGGCAGGCGTGCGCGCTTGAGCGCCTCCTCGACCTTGTCGCGGAGCGCCCGCTCGGTGCGCACGAGGCCGGCCCAGGCCTCGATCACCGCGGCTGACGGCTTGCCGGTCATGATCGCGTGATCGTAGCGGAATTCGCTTGCATCCGCATCGAATTTCCTCCTATGCAGATGCATTGAATGCAAATGCAAGCAGCGGCTTGCGGCCCATCCAAGCGATTCTGTCCCAGTGAAAGGAGACGCTCCATGAAGCTGTACTACATGCCCGGCGCCTGCTCCCTCTCGCCCCACATCGTCCTCAACGAGGCCGGCATGACCTTCGACAAGATCAAGGTCGACGGCAAGACCAAGGCGATGGACGGCGGCGGCGACTACCGCAGCGTCAATCCGCTCGGCTACGTGCCGCTGCTCGAGCTCGACGACGGCACCCGCATCACCGAGGGGCCGGCCATCGTGCAGTACATCGCCGACAAGGTGCCGGACAAGAAGCTGGCGCCGCCGGCGGGCAGCATGGAGCGCACCAGGCTGCAGTCGTGGCTCAACTTCATCACCAGCGAGCTGCACAAGGGCTTCTCGCCCCTGTTCAACCCGTCCATGCCCGAGGAGGCCAAGGCCATCTTCCGCGAGCGGCTCGCCTCGCGCTTCGCCCATCTCGACAAGCACTTGGCCAGCAACGATTATTTGATGGGCAAGGACTTCTCCGTGGCCGACGCCTACCTGTTCGTGGTGTCGAACTGGGCGGCCCGGGTGAACGTGGACCTCACCCCCTTTGCCAATGTGCTCGCCTACCGCAAGCGGGTCGGCGCCCGCCCGGCGGTGCAGGCGGCGATGAAGGCGGAAGGCCTGACGAAGTAGGCCGGTCGCACCGCAGCGCCGATCGGGGCGGCCCCCCGCAGCGGGCGGCCGCCTCAGGCCTTGCCCTCGAGGATGTTGTGCAGCGAGTCGAGCGCCCAGGCGATGCGGTCGCGCACCTTGGCATGGCACTCCTCGAGCTGCCGCACGCGTGCCCGCGAGCGGTCGAGCTCGTCCTTCAACGCATCACGCTCGCGCTCGAGCGCCGCCAGCCTCTGTGCCAGCGACGAACCCGCCTCGCCGCTCTTAGGCTTGGCATGCTGAGTGCGCGTGCGGGCAGATGCCGACTTGTTCGTCGCCTTGCCTGCGCGGCGCCGGGCCATGCCGTGAACCCGCTGATGCAATCGAGCCCCGCCGATCCCTCGCGGCGCTCTCTCCCTCTCGATCTGAAGGGTCGGACGATAGGCGCGTGACCTTGCAGCGTCAACAAAGCATCGCCGAGCGTAGGCGCCGCGGCAACGATCCTGGAGCGTCTGCGTTGTTCACTTGATGTTGATTTGCCGTATTGACAGGGTGGGGACCGGGCCGCACTAGAGGCTGGCAATTCCCGCCCGACGGCGGAGCCGGCGGCAGACTGAGCCGGCGCCAAGGATGGAGCACGCTCATGGCAGTCAGGATCGCAATCTCGGGCTTCGGCCGCATCGGCCGCAACATTCTGCGCGCCATGGTCGAGGCCGGCCGCAAGGACCTGCAGGTGGTCGCCATCAACGATCTGTTGCCGGCCAAGGACCACGCCCACCTGCTGCGCTACGACAGCGTGCATGGCCGCTTTCCCGGCGAGGTGAAATTGGACGGCGAGACCATCGACGTGGGGATGGGGCCGATCAAGGTGCTGTCCGAGCGCGATCCCAGGAAGCTGCCGTGGAAGCAGCTCGACATCGACATCGTCATGGAGTGCACCGGCATCTTCACCGACAAGGAGAAGGCCGCCGTTCACCTCGAGGCCGGCGCCAAGCGCGTGCTGGTCTCGGCCCCCTCCAAGGGCGCGGACCTCACCGTCGTCTACGGCGTCAACCATGATAAGCTCGCGCCCGAGCACAAGGTGGTCTCGAACGCCTCCTGCACCACCAACTGCCTGGCGCCCGTCGCCAAGGTGCTGAACGACCTGGTCGGCATCAAGTCGGGCTACATGACCACCATTCACGCCTACACCAACGACCAGAACCTGCTCGACGTGGCGCACAAGGACATCCGTCGCGCCCGTGCCGCCGCCGTCAACATCATCCCGACCTCGACCGGCGCCGCCGCCGCGGTGGGCCTGGTGCTGCCCGAGCTCAAGGGCAAGCTCGACGGCACGGCGATCCGCGTGCCGGTGCCCAACGTGTCGGTGGTGGACTTGAAGTTCATCCCCGGCCGCGAGACCAGTGTCGAGGAGATCAACAAGGCGATGGAGCACGCGGCCAGGCAGCAGCTCAAGGGCATCCTGGGCGTGACCAAGGAGCCGCTGGTATCGATCGACTTCAACCACAACCCCAACTCGTCGACCTTCGACCTGACGCAGACGCAGATCGTCGACGGCCGGCTGGTGCGCGTCATGAGCTGGTACGACAACGAGTGGGGCTTCTCCAACCGCATGGCCGACACCGCGGCGGCCATGGGCAAGCTGGGCTAGCGTGCATCCCACGCCCGATCCCGCGCCACGATGAAGGCTGACGGTTGGCGGGCTCGGGCGGTTCGTCTATGTTGCCAGCGCTCAACCGCAATCCGCGAGGGGCTGGCGGAGCCGGCGGTGCCCGGGCAGACGCAGGCTGAGCTCCGGCGCACGGCCGCCCCTCGGGCACGGGATACTTGCTGTGGCTGCCATGCTGAGGGGCGTCGCGCGCGCGTTCTCCGACGATATCGCCATCGACCTCGGCACAGCGAACACGCTCGTGCACGTGGTCGGACGCGGCATCATCATCGACGAGCCGTCGGTGGTGGCGGTGCAGGTGCGCGGCGGCACGCGCGTCGTGCTGGCGGTCGGGCTGCGCGCCAAGGCCATGCACGGCAAGACGCCGGAGCCCATCGAGATCGTGCGCCCCATGCGCGACGGCGTCATCGCCGACTTCGTCGCCACCGAGGAGATGCTGCGCCAGTTCATCTCGCGCGCCAAGACCATGCTGGGCTTCCGCCGCCCGCGCATTCTCGTCTGCGTGCCCGCCGGCGCCACGCCGGTGGAGCGCAGGGCCGTCTACGAGACGGCGGTGTCGGCCGGGGCGCGCAAGGTCTACCTGATCGAGGAGCCGGTGGCGGCCTCCCTCGGGGCCGGACTGCCGATCGACGGGCCGCAGGCCTTCATGGTGGTCGACATCGGCGGCGGCACCACCGACATCGCCGTGCTGGCCCAGGGCAACGTGGTGCAGGCGCGCTCGCTCAGGGTCGCCGGCAACGCCATGGACGAGGCCATCATGCGCTACGTGCGGCGCCGGCACGGCCTCGTCATCGGCGAGAGCAATGCCGAGCGCATCAAGATCGAGGCCGGCACGGCGCTGGCCCAGCCGAACGGGCGACAGGTGGAGATCCACATCAAGGGCCGCGACCTGCGCGACGGGCGCATCAAGGCCGTGGTGCTCGGGCCCGCCGACATGGCGGAGGCCTTGAGCGGCGCCGTGAGCGAGATGGCCGAGTTCATCCAGCGCGCGCTCGAGGACTTGCCGCTGCGCACGGCGGAGGACGTGGTGCGGCGCGGCATCGTGCTCACCGGCGGCGGGGCATTGCTCGACCGGCTGGACCGGGCGCTGGCCCGCCTCGTCGGCGTCGAGTTCATCGTGCCCGAGAGCCCGATGCACTGCGTCATCAAGGGCACCGCGGCCGTGCTCGAGCAGATCGCCGAGCGTCAGCACCTGCTGATCGGGCCGTGAACGGCTTGATTGCGGCGCAGGAACCGGCGTAGGAAGCCGGCATCGGAAAAGGGGGGAACCACCATCATGCTTTCACGCACAGCCCGTCAGCTCTCGGCACTCATGGCGGCCGGGGCACTCGCCCTGGTCGCGGCACCGCCCGCCTGGTCGCAGTCGACGCGGGTCGAGATCGCGCGCGGCAAGTACCTCGTGCAATTCGGCGGCTGCATCGACTGCCACACGCCCGGATACTTCTTCGGCAAGCCGGACATGGCACGCGCGCTCGGCGGGTCGGAGGTGGGCTTCGAGATTCCGGGCCTCGGCGTGTTCTACGGGCCCAACCTCACGCCCGACAAGGAGACGGGTCTCGGCAGCTGGACCAAGGAGCAGATCGTCACCGCGCTGCAGAAGGGCATGCGCCCCGACGGCCGGCAACTCGCCCCGATCATGCCGTGGAAGGCGTTCGCCAACCTGACCAAACGGGATGCCGACGCCATTGCCGCCTATCTCAAGTCGCTGGCACCGGTGCGCAACAAGGTGCCGGGACCGTTCGGCCCCACCGAGAAGCCCACCTCGTTCATCATGAAGGTGATGGCGCCCGAGAAGTGACGGCTCGACTGGTCTCGGCCGGCTGTGCGATGTCGATGCCCGGTGCGCAGCGGGGTTGCACGGCTCGTCTGCGGGGACGCTCGATTGACCCCCCGCGCAGGGCCGTGCCAAGGTCGCGCGCGACAGCCACGAACCTGCATCCAGGACCCCCGACACATGATGACGCCAGAGGAGGCCATCACCGGCCGGCGCAGCATCCGTGCCTTCCTGCCCAAGCCCGTTCCGCGCGAGCTGATCGAG
>DASRDL010000080.1:0-2636 GCA_035652635.1 Hyphomicrobiaceae bacterium
GCGCAGCCACGCCGAGCTCAACGAGGCGCCCGACCTCGACGCCGGCGATCCGGTGGAGCTCGGCGGCCAGTACCGCGACCTCGTCCGCCGCCACCCGCACATCAATGTGCTCGGCGGCTGCTGCGGCACCGACCACCGCCACATCGCCTGCATCGGCGAGGCGTGCAGGGCGGCGGCGTGATCTCGGCTGGCGCGGGGCGGCGGCAGCGCTTAAGGTCGGGCTCGACGCTTCTTGCCGCGCGAATCCGATGCCGCCTGCACCGCCCATGCCGTCCATGCCGCCGCGCCGTCCGGGCAGCCTCGAGCGGCCGGATTGCCGTATTCATTACGAGGTAACGGGCTCGGGCCCGGCCATCGTGTTCGCGCACGGGCTCGGCGGCAATCACCTCTCCTGGTGGCAGCAGGTGGCGCACTTCGCGCCGCGCTTCACCTGCGTGACCTTCGCCCACCGTGGCTTTGCGCCCTCCTCGGCCCTGCCCGGCGGGCCGGACCCCGCCGCCTATGCCGACGACCTGGCCGCGCTGATCGACCACCTCGCGCTGGCCGACGTGCGGGTCGTTGCCCAATCGATGGGAGGCTGGGGCGCCGTCGAGTACGCGCTGAGGCGCACCGGCCGGCTGAAGGCGCTCGTCCTCGCCGCCACCACCGGCACTGTGGATCCCGCCAGGCTGCGCGAGCCCGAGCGTTCGCGCCTCGCGGCCTGGTCGAGCGCCAGCGCCCAGGCGCGCGCCGAGTGCGCCCGCCGCGGCATCCACGTGGCGGCCGGAGCACGCATGGCGGCAGAGCAGCCGGCCCTGCACCTCCTCTACCGGCACATCGACGAGGCCAACGCGCACCTCGACAAGGAGGCGATCCGCATGCGCCTGGTCGCGATGCGGACGCGCGCGCCCGAGGAGCTCGGTGGCGCGGGCTGCCCGATCCTGCTCGTCGCGGGCGACGAGGACATCGTCATGCCGCCGTTCGCCGCCGACGCCATTGCCGCCGCCGTGCCGGGGGCGCGCGCCGTCCACATCGCCGATGCGGGACATTCGGCCTATTTCGAGCGCGCGGCCGCTTTCAACGGGCTCGTCGGCGAGTTTCTCCACGCGTGCGGATGAGCGCCAGCCGCTGCCGATCTTGCGGGCACGCCGGCAGGGCGCGCGGGCATGACGGCCCGGCGGCTGCTTGCTATGGTGCGCGCCTGCCAGCAGCTGCCGAGGGGATTGCACGTGCCAGACCTGAAGAGCCTGATCCGCACCATCCCGGATTATCCCAAGAAGGGGATCATGTTCCGCGACGTAACCACGCTCATGGGCAACGCGCAGGGCTTCAAGGCCACCATCGAGCAGATGGCGGCCCCCTGGGCCGGCGCCAGGGTTCAGGCCGTTGCCGGCATCGAGGCGCGCGGGTTCATCCTGGGCGGCGCCATCGCCGATCGGCTGGGATGCGGCTTCGTGCCCCTGCGCAAGAAAGGCAAGCTGCCCTGGAAGACCATCGGCCAGGAATACACGCTGGAGTACGGCGTCGACATCATCGAGATGCACGAGGACGCCATCAGGGCGGGCGAGCGCATCCTCATCGTCGACGACTTGATCGCTACCGGCGGGACGGCCGAGGCGGCGGCCAAGCTCATCCAGCGCTCCGGCGGCGACATCGTCGGCGCCTCGTTCATCATCGACCTGCCCGAGCTCGGCGGCATGGAGAAGCTGACACGGCTCGGCATCAAGGCGCACGTGCTGATGGCCTTCGAGGGCCATTAGGATTGCGCCGGCCGCAGTGCGCGTGCTCCCACTCCCCGCCCGCGGGGAGAGGGGGAGGTGGGCCATGAACATCGACAGAAAGCCGTATAGGACGATCTGGGTCGAGCCCGACGGCTGGTCGGTCGGGATCATCGACCAGACCAGGCTGCCGCACGAGCTGCGCTTCGCCACCCTGCGTACGCTCGAGGACGCCGCGCGCGCCATCCTCACCATGCAGGTGCGCGGCGCACCGCTGATCGGCGTGACCGCGGCCTACGGCGTCTGCCTGGCTCTGCGCGCCGATGCTTCCGACGCGGCACTCGAGACGGCAATCGCCCATCTCGCCAGGCAGCGCCCGACTGCCGTCAATCTGCGCTGGGCGCTGGAGGAGATGCGCGCCGCCCTGCGCAACGTGCCCCGCGAGCGGCGCGTCGCTGCCGCCTACACGCGCGCCGCCGAGATGGCGGATGCGGACGTTGCCACCAACCGCGCCATCGGCGCACACGGGTTCAAGCTGGTCGAGGCGATTGCGCGCGGCAAGAAGCCCGGCGAGCGCGTCAACATCCTCACCCACTGCAATGCCGGCTGGCTCGCCTGCGTCGATGTCGGCACGGCCACGGCGCCGATCTATGCCGCCCACGATGCCGGCATCGCGCTCCACGTGTGGGTCGACGAGACGCGCCCGCGCAACCAGGGGGCCTCGCTCACAGCCTTCGAGCTCGGCGCCCACGGCGTGCCGCACACCATCGTCGTCGACAACGCCGGCGGCCACCTGATGCAGCGGGGCCTCGTGGACCTGGCCATCGTCGGCGCCGACCGCGTCACCGCCAACGGCGATGCCGCCAACAAGATCGGTACCTACCTCAAGGCGCTGGCCGCCAAGGACAACGGCGTGCCGTTCTACGTGGCGTTCCCGCA
>DASRDL010000081.1:0-6482 GCA_035652635.1 Hyphomicrobiaceae bacterium
ATCCGACCAATCAACCCACCAAGAAGTGGATCAAGTACACAAAGGCCAGCGGCGGCGGCACCAACACGTGGCAGATCTCGTCCAAGTGCGTGACCGAGCGCATCGGCACGAACGCCTACAACGATGTGGCGCCCGTCGACAACGCGACCTACGTCGGCAAGGGCTACTTCGGAACGGACGCGGACGCCTCGTGTGCTGTCGCCAACCACAGCGATGCGGAGGTCAACCGCATCCTGCCCCTGTCGCGCGACAAGACCGCGCTCAAGGCGCACATCGACAAGATGGAGACGTCGGGCTCGACGGCCGGCCATCTCGGCACCGCCTGGGCGTGGTATCTGATCTCGCCCAACTGGAACAGCGTGCTGAGCCAGGCCTTCCCCAACGCCTATGCTGCGGGACCGTACAGCGACCTGACCGCCTACAACACCAGGGGCCAGCCCAAGCTGCGCAAGATCGCCGTCCTGATGACGGACGGCGAGTACAACATCAACTACTGCAAGGGTGTGGAAGCGCTCAACTCGGACCAGTCGCCGGACATCAAGTGCAACTCGGAGAACGGCAAGTCGCTGGACCAGGCCACGAGCCTGTGCACCGGCATGAAGAACGCCAAGATCGAGGTGTTCACGGTGGGCTTCCAGGTGAACTCCGCCTCGAAGACGTTCCTCACCAGCTGCGCGACCGATGCGAGCCACTATTACGATGCCACCACCGAGGTGGCGCTGCAGGCGGCGTTCCGCGACATCGCCCTCAAGATCGCTACGCTGCGCCTGACGAACTGACGGCTCTCGCTTCGGAGCCTGCCTTCCACCTGGGGCACCGGGGGCGCTCGCCGCCTCCGGTGCCGCGTTTTTGTGCGCTCCGGACGGCGGCCGTATAATGGCTCGCGAGCAGCACCCGAAGGCGCGGACGGAGGGCTCCCCGGTCATGCAGGCAACCCGGCCCTACTGGTGGGAGGAGGCGCCGCCCGTCGACCTGCCCGTCACGGAGGTGAGGGAGAGCTGCGACGCCGCCATCGTCGGCGCGGGCTACACGGGGCTCGGTGCCGCCCTGACGCTCGCCCGCGCCGGCCGCACCGTGCAGGTCTTCGACCGGCTGCGTCCCGGCGAGGGGGCCTCCACCCGCAACGGCGGCATCGCCAGCGGGAACCTGCGCCCCAGCTATCGGCAGATGGTGGCCAAGCTCGGCGCGGGGCGCGCCGCCGCCATCC
The DNA here is from genome assembly GCA_035652635.1 of Hyphomicrobiaceae bacterium. Classification (GTDB taxonomy): domain Bacteria; phylum Pseudomonadota; class Alphaproteobacteria; order Rhizobiales; family Hyphomicrobiaceae; genus AWTP1-13. The sequence continues at coordinate 1,208 of DASRDL010000081.1, forward strand.
AGGCCGAGGCCAAGGCCGCCCGCGAGGATCTGGCGCGCTTCATAAGGGACGAGGGCATCGACTGCGACTTCCGGCTGACCGGGCGCTTCACCGGCGCCGCCAGGCCCTCCGAGTACGAGGAGCTCGCCCGCGAGGCCGACCTGTTGCGCAAGAGTCTCGGCATCGAGGCCCATGCCGTGCCGCGCGCCGAGCAGCGCGGCGTGCTGGGCACCGACTTCTATCACGGCGGCCTTCTGCGCAGCGACATCGGCGGACTGCACCCGGCCAAGCTGCACCGCGGCATGCTGGAGCTCGCGCGCAAGGCCGGGGCGATCATCCATGCCGCGACGCCGGTGCTGGGCTTCGCGGCCGACGGCGGCGGCTTCAAGGTCACGACCGCGCGCGGCGCGGTGAAGGCTCGCCACGTCATCGTCGGCACCAACGGCTATACCGATGGTGCCGATCGGTGGCTGCGCCGCCGGCTGGTGCCGGTGCGCAGCCGCATCATCGCCACGGCGCCGCTCTCCGACAACCTGATGTCGGAGCTGATGCCCAAGGGTGTGATGGTCGCCGAGACGCGCAAGCTGCACTACTACTACCGCCCCTCGCCGGACGGCACGCGCATCCTGTTCGGCGGCCGCGACGGCACCATCGCCGGGGACCCCGCCTGGCCGACCGACGGCCTCAGGCGTGCGCTCGTCGACATATTCCCCGTGCTCGACGGCACCCACATCACCCACAGCTGGTTCGGGTACGTCGCCATGAACCGCGACATGATTCCGCGCATTTTCTCACGCGAGGGCATGCGCTATGCGGTGGGCTACTGCGGCTCGGGAGTGGTGTGGGCGCGCTGGGCGGGACAGAAGGCCGCCTGGCTGGTGCTGGGCGACGAGCGCGGGCAGTCCGCCCTCGACTTCCGCCCGCCGCCGGCGATCCCGCTCTACGCCGGCACGCCCTGGTTCCTGCCCGCCGTCTTCGCCTGGATGACCCTGCAGGACCGCCTCGGCCGGCTGCGCGGAGGATAGACTAGAAGCGCAAGCACCGGAGGCACAAGGACTCGCCACGAGGCTGCTGTCCGCGGGGAGAGCCCCGTGCGCTCAGTGTTTGGTCTCCCCGGCCGGCATGTCGCCGATCGAGACGGCGTGGGGCGCGGCAGCGGCTTCTACGGTGGCGTGCGCCATGGGCTCCTGCAGCTTGAGCCTCTGGTGGAAGCGGCGGTAGCTGACCGGGATGGCCGCGAGGTAGAGCAGCGTCAGCACCGTGAGGGTGCCGTAGGGGTAGGTGAGGAGCATGGCCACCACGGCTGCGGCACCGACGAACAGCGGCAGAACGAACTCGCGGGCGATGCGCTCCCCCATCAGCTTGCCCGAGTAGGTGGGGATGGTCGACACGAGCAGGGCCGCCATCGCCGCCGTGTAGAGCGCGACCGCCCACGGCCAGCTCCTCACGTCGAACAGGCCGAGCCCGTCGAGGTAGAGCGGCAGAAGCACGGTGATGGCGCCCGCCGGCGCCGGCATGCCGGTGAAGTAGTCCGATTGCCACTTGGGCTTCTCCACGTCGAGCATGGTGTTGAAGCGGGCGAGCCTGAGACCGGTGGCGAGCGCGAAGACGAGGGCGACGATCCAGCCGAGCCCGCGCGGCAGGCCGCCCAGCCCCCATACGAACACCACCACTGCCGGCGCCACGCCGAAATTGACGAAGTCGGCGAGACTGTCGAGCTCGGCGCCGAAGCGCGACTGCGCCTTGAGCGCGCGGGCGAGGCGTCCGTCGACGCCGTCGAGGAGGGCGGCGACGACGACCAGCGCGATGGCCATCTCGAAGCGCTGCTCGATCGCCATGCGGATGGCGGTGAGGCCGGCGCACAGGCTGAGCAGGGTGAAGAAGTTGGGCACCAGCATGCGCACCGGGATCTTGCTGTGCCGGAACAGCAGCCGGCGCCGCCGGCGGCGCTCCTCGTACTCGAGCTTGGGCAGCAGTGGGTCCATGGGTCGCTGGTCCTTCGGTCGACGGTCTCTCATCTACTGCTACTGCGCGCGCGCCTCGCGTTCCACCTCGTCGGATCTGAGATCGGCGACGACGGTCTCGCCGCCGACCGCGCGCTGACCCACCGCCACGAGAGCGCCCCGTCCGGGCGGCAGGTAGAGGTCGACGCGCGAGCCGAAGCGGATCAATCCCACGCGCTCGCCGACGCCGACCGTGTCGCCCTGCTCGACGAACGTGACGATGCGCCGGGCGATGAGGCCGGCGATCTGCACCATGGCGACCTCGCCGTCGGGCCCGGTGTCGATGACGATGCCGCGCCGCTCGTTCTCCTCGCTCGCCTTGTCCACGGCGGCGTTGAGGAAGCTGCCCGGTACGTAGACCGAGCGGATGACGCGGCCGGCCATCGGCGCGCGATTGATGTGCACGTCGAAGACGGAGAGGAAGATGGACACCCTGAGGCGCTGCTCGTCACCGAGCCCGAGCTCGGCCGGCGGCCGCACCCGCTCGAGGGCGCAGATGCGCCCGTCGGCCGGCGCCACCACCAGCCCCTCGCGCAGGGGCGTGACGCGGGTGGGGTCGCGGAAGAAGTAGATCATCCACGCCGTCACCAGCACCGCGAGCCACGCCAGCGGCGGCCACAGCAGGAACAGGAGCAGCGAGACGCCGGCGCCGATGGCTATGAACTTGTAGCCGTCCCTGTGCACCGGCGCGATGCTGTCCGTGACGGTATCGAACAGGCTGTGGCGCTCAGCCATGCAGCGACCTCATCGCACCGGCGGCACGGCTGGCGCCGCTTCGGCCCGATCCCGCGGACCGGCCCGCGCAGGCCGGTCGTGGATGGACGGGGTTCGGCACGGCAGCGCGTGCCCGCTCACTGAATCGGCACGGCGACGAAGCGCAGGTCACCCTTGCCGCTCTCGAGCCGCAGCAGCACGGCCTTGCGCCCGGCCTTCTTCACCTTGTCGACGCTCTTGGCGATGTCGTCGAGCGAGGTGACGGCATCCTGTGCCACCTCGACGATCACGTCGCCGGCCTTGACGCCCTTCTCCGCGGCCGGGCTCGCGGGGTCGACCTCGAGCACGATCACGCCCTTCACGTCCTTGCCGAGCTTGTGCTTGGTGCGCAGCTCGTCCGTGAGAGGCGCGAGCACGAGGCCGATGAGGGAGGGGCGCGCCGGCCCCGACTTGCTGTTGTCCTTGTCGCGCTCCCGGGGCCGGGTCTTGCCTTTGGGCGGAGACGGCTCGTTGGCCGACGTCTTGACCGGCTCGCTCTCCTCCACCAGGCGGCCGATGGCCACTTTGAGCGTCGTGCGCTGCCCCTTGCGCACCAGTTCCACTTCCACGGTCTTGCCGATGGGCGTCTGGGCGACCAGCCGGGGCAGGCCGCGCATCGACGACACGTCCTTGCCGTCGAACTTGAGGATGATGTCGCCGTCCTGGATGCCGGCCTCGGCTGCGGGGCTGCTGGGCGTCACGCTCGCCACCAGGGCGCCGGTGTTCTCCTTGATGCCGTAGGCCTCGGCCAGGTCGTCGGTGATGGTCTGGATCTTGACGCCGAGCCATCCGCGGCGCGTCTCGCCGAACTGGCGCAGCTGGTCGACGACGACGGAAGCCGTGTCCGACGGCACGGCGAAGCCGATGCCGATCGAACCGCCGGTGGGCGAGATGATGGCCGTGTTCACGCCGATCACCTCGCCATCCATGTTGAACAGCGGGCCACCGGAGTTGCCCTTGTTGATGGCCGCATCGGTCTGCAGATAGTCGTCGTAGGGGCCCGAGTTGATGTCGCGCTGCTTGGCCGAGATGATGCCGACCGTCACCGAGCCGCCGAGGCCGAACGGGTTGCCGATCGCCATCACCCAGTCGCCGACCTTGAGCCGGTTGGAGGAGCCGAAGGCCACGGAGGCAAGCGGCTTCTTGGGTGTCACCTTGAGGACGGCGATGTCGGTCTTGGTGTCCTTGCCCAGCACCTTGTCGACCTTGAGCTTGGAGCCGTCGTTGAAATTGACGATGATCTCGTCGGCACCCTCGATCACGTGATTGTTGGTGACGACGACGCCCTCCTTGCCGTCGATCACGAAGCCCGAGCCCAGCGACGACACCTTGCGGTCGGAGGGACTGCCCCGCCCGCCCTTGCGGTTGAAGAAGTCCTCGAAGAACTCCTCGAAGGGTGCGCCCTTGGGCACGCGCGGCAGCGGCACCCCCTCAGGTCCCTTGACGGTCTGGCTGGTCGAGATGTTGACGACGGCGTCTATCAGCTTCTCGGCGACCGGCGCGACGCTGGTCGGCCCGTGGTGGGTTTGCGACGCCGCCGGCGCCAGCGTCAGCCATACCGCCGCCGCTCCCAGACCCGTCCATGCGGCGAGGCGCCTCGCCAGGCGGGTGTCGCGCGGTCTCGGCGGGAAGTTGCAATAGAGGGGGCCGCTCATGGCCAGTCTCCTAAGCGCTCGCATGCCATCGAAATCCTAGTGACGACGCCGCCACGGTTGTCAAATCCCGCCTCAGCCGCGCACCAGCCACACGATCGCGAACCCCGCCGCGACGGCCACTGCACCCGCCGTGCGCAGCGTATGCTCCGGCATCCGCGCCGCCGCCGCCAGCATCTTCAGGCCGAGCTGCGGTGCCGCCGCCCACACCAAGCCCTCGATCACCATCACCAGCGCGAACGCGACGAGGAGATCGCTCATCGCTTCGGCTGAGCACCGGGTTGACCCGCGGGAGCATCGCCGCTCCCGGACGGGTTGGAGAAGTATTTGAAGAACTCGCTGTCGGGTGCCAGCAGCATGCGCGTGTCGCCCGGTTTGATGCCTTGCTCGTAGGCCTGCATGGAGCGGTAGAAGGCGAAGAAGTCGAGGTCACGGCCAAACGCCTCGGCAAAGATGCGGTTGCGTTCGGCGTCGCCTTCGCCGCGAAGCTGCTCGGCCTTTGAGGTCGCCTCCGCGATCAACACTGTCACGTCGCGATCGGCACGCGACCGGATTTCCTGGGATTTCTGGCTACCCTGGGCGCGGAACTCGGCCGCCTCGCGCTGACGTTCCGTCTGCATGCGTTGGTAGACCGCCTGGCTGTTCTGATCCGGCAGGTCGGCCCGGCGAATACGGACGTCCACGACGGTAATTCCGTACACCCGCGCCTCCTTGTCGAGCTGCTCGCGCACACGCGCCATCAGCGTGGCGCGTTCGTCGCGCACCACATGGGTCAACGTCGCCTCGCCCAGCACGCGGCGTAGCGCCGCATTAAGCAGGATCGAAAGCTGGGTGTTGGCACCCTGGATGGTGTTGGCGGTCTGATAGAACCGCAGCGGATCTTCGATC
>DASRDL010000082.1:0-9208 GCA_035652635.1 Hyphomicrobiaceae bacterium
CAGCGCCCGCGCATCGTGGCGGTCCGCATACTTGAGCTGGTGGATGAGGGTGCGCATGGAGCCGCGGAAGTGGGCCACCGCCCGCGCCCGGTCATAGGCCGGAGGCCGGGCCGCCGCGGCGGCCGAGACCATGCGCTCGCCGGTGTCGAAGGGGAGCGGCGTGCCGAGCACGTCGCACAGCGGCGGGCGTATGAAATGCACCTCGCGCCAGCAGGCCGCGCACAGCGCCTGGTGGGCCGCGAGCGGCGTCCGGCACACCAGGCAGCAGGGCGGCACGATGACGTCGGCGCAGGCCGCCAGGAGCCTGCGCAGGCCGCCCTGCAGGCGTCCGCCCGAAACGGGAGATGTGAGGTCCGGAGCGGTCATGGTCCCTCACCGCAGACGCTACTTGTCATCGGCACGTTTGTCACCGGGACCCCACCCGTGCCGCCCGCGCCCGGGCTTGCTGGACGCTGGCTACCGCGGCCACACCCCGGTATGACTGAGCCGTGACGGCAGCCGATCACATCTTCGACCGCGCCCTGCTCGTCAGGCGGCGCAACCGGGCGGCCGCGGGCATCCGTGGGCACGAGTTTCTGCTGGCCTGGGTCGCCGACGACCTGATGGAGCGGCTGGCGGCGACCCGGCGCACCTTCCGCATCGCCCTCGACCTTGGTGCGCACCACGGGCTCATTGCCGAGCGGCTGCGGCGGACGGGCAGCGTGGAGATGATGGTCGCGGCCGAGGCGGCATGGGGGCTGCTCGCGCAGTGCGGCGCCACGCGCGTGCAGGCCGACGAGGAGGCTCTGCCGTTCCGCGATCAGAGCCTCGATCTCGTCGTGTCGGGCCTGAGCCTGCAGCTCGTCAACGACTTGCCGGGCGCACTCGTCCAGGTCCGCCGCGCGCTGAAGCCGGACGGGCTCCTGCTCGCCGCGCTGCTCGGCGGCAGCACGCTCCACGAGTTGCGCACGGCACTGCTCGCGGCGGAGGAGGAGCTGGAGGGCGGCGCCAGCCCGCGGATCGCCCCGTTCGCCGACGTGCGCGACCTCGGCGGGCTGCTGCAGCGGGCCGGCTTCGCCCTGCCGGTGGTGGACGCCGATACGGTGACCGTCACCTATGCCGACCCGCTGGCGCTGATGCGGGAGCTGAGAGGAATGGGCGCCGCCAACGCACTGCTGGCACGCCGGCGTCGCCCGCTGCGGCGCGCCACGCTGATGCGGGCGGCCGCGCTCTACCAGGAGCGGTTCGGCCTGCCCGGAGGCCGCGTGCCGGCCACGTTCGAGATCATCACGCTCACCGGCTGGGCACCGCACGAGAGCCAGCAGAAGCCTCTGCCGCCGGGCTCTGCCCGCATGCGGCTCGCCGATGCGCTGGGCACCGAAGAGCACTCCGCCGGGGATGCAGCCACGCCGCTGCCGCCGCGCCGCCGCTGACCTCAGTTGCCCTTCATGGCGTTGGAGATTTTGGCCGCGGTGTCGCCCCAGCTGCTGGAGTTGCCCTGGCCCAGCGCCACGAGGCCGGCAAGGAAGCCGACCGCCACCAGCAGCGCGATCAACCCGTACTCGATGGACGTGGCGCCGCGCTCATCGCCCGCGAAGCGGCCCGCCAAGCTCCTGAGGCCCACCATCATCGACCCCTCCCAAGGGCATTCTCGCCGCGAGCGCCTCACAGCAAGTCCCGCAGCACCGCCTTCAATGGCTCGTCGGCCGGCGGCATGGCGTAGTCGGCCAGCCGCTTGGCGCGGACCCAGGCCAGCTCCTGTCCCTGCCTCGCCGTCACCTCGCCCTCCCACTTGCGGCATGCGTAGAGGGGCATGAGCAGGTGAAACGCCTCGTAGCCGTGACTGGCGAAACTGAGCGGGGCGAGGCACTTGGGCGCGACCTTGATCCCGAGCTCCTCGTCGAGCTCACGGACCAGGGCGGCTTCCGGTGTCTCGCCCGGCTCCACCTTGCCGCCCGGGAACTCCCAGAGCCCCGCGAGCGGCCGTCCCGCAGGACGCTTCGCCAGCAACACACGCCCGTCGGCGTCGATCAGCGCGCAGGCCGAGACGAGAAGAAGTCGCGGGCCCATGCTTGCCTCCACCCTAGCGCAGCGTCAGTTAACGCCCCGCCAGCGGAGACTGTTAACCGCTATCGACGTTAACGGCGTGCAAACGGCGCAGCAAGCAGCCCGCGGAGCCGGCGCACGGCGTCGTGCGCTCCCCTAGCCTAGCAGGAGGGTGGCTTCATGGGCCTGAAGTGATGCGTTCCGTCGCGCTCCAGTTGCGCGACGAGGCCGAACTCCCAGTCGAGGTAGGCCTGCATGGCCGAGGCCGGAACGTCGGTGCCTTCATAGGGCCGGCGGTACCGGTCGATGGGCGGGGAGGCCAATCGCGCTTCGCCCGTCTCGAGTTGGTGGCCCGCTTCCGCCCATGCTCTGGTGCCGCCTTCGAGCACGTAGACGTCGCCCTTCACCCTCTCGGCCAATTCGGGTGCGGCGAAGTGCGATAGCGTGGCGTCCGGGCAGGTGACGACATAGCGGGCGGCTGCCGGCAGCTTGGCGACGGAGTCGGCGAGCAGCGATCGAATGACGAACCACGCTCCGGGTATGTGGCCCTTGCGGAACACCGCGTGCCTTGCGACGTCGACCACGACCGTGTCGCCGCCGCCGGCGAGCCAGGCGGCGAGCGTGGCGGCATCGACGGTTTCGTTCCGGGGCAGGGCCGGCAACTCGACCGGCGGCATGCCGCTCTCCGTGAAGTCTGCCCTGCCGAGCCCGTCCACGACGAAGACGTCCCAGGCCATCTGGGCAAGCCACGATGCCGTCATGTTCGCGCGCACGCCCTCCGCATCGCACAGAACGATTCTCGCGCCGCGGACGGGGGCGTGCATTTCCAGCTCCTGCACCAGCTGTCCGCCGGCAACCGAGAGGAATCCGGGCACATGGCCGCGCTCGTATTCCTCGGGACTGCGCACGTCGAAGAAGTAGGTGGTGCGCCCGCGCTGCCCGCACCATCTGCCGACATCGTCGCGGGTTGCGCGCTTCACCCCGGCGCGGTCGGCGACGTTGCGTGCCTTCTGTGCCGAGGCAGCAAGGGTGGCGCCGTAGCCTTCCGGGTACTTCCGCCGCTGGCCGATCTCCAGTTGCTGGCGCGCGAGGGTCCAGCCGATGGTGCCGTTCCGCAGCGCCCAGACCGCATTCGGAAGGCCGAAGTTTATGAGCGACTGGGCACCCACCAGGCTGCGCGTGCGCCCGGCGCAATGGACGATGACCTTGGCGGAGGGGCTCGGTACCATCTCGGGAAGACGGAGAGCCAGCTCCGCGCCCGGAACGCTGATGCTGCCCGGGATGGTCATGGTCTGGTACTCGTCGAAGCGGCGTGCATCGACGACGATGCAATCATCGCCGGAGTCGATCAGCGCTTTGACCTCTTCGGCCGGGAGCGACGGCGTGTGGCACACCGACTCCAGCAGCTCGCCGAACGCCTTGCTCGGTACGTTCACGTCGATGAACAGCTCGCCGCCGGCCGCCTTCCAGCCGGCGATCCCTCCCTCCAGTGCGGCGACGTCCGTGTAGCCCATGGCCGTCAGGCGCCGGGCTGCGATTTCGGCGAGGCCCTCGCAGGAGTCCACCAGAACGATGGGGACGTCCCGTCGCGGCAGCTTGGTGTAGGCCAGCAGCTCCAGGCGCGAGAGCGGGAGGTTCGCGGCAAACAGCGGATGCCCCTCTGCATGCGGGGCCTCCTCGCGCACATCGAGCAACGCGATCTCCTCGAGCGCCAACAGGCTGGCGCGGACCTGGCGATAGCCCTTCAATGACAAGGTTGCGTCCTTCTCAGCAGCAGCCATCCTGTCCGACCCGTTTCGCGATCGAGTGACCGGCCTGAACCGCCGGTCCACGACGACCGATGTTAGTGTGGCGGCAGACCGCGTGCCAGCGCTCGACGTGGCGTAGGCTGATTGTCCGGATATCGCCCTCTTCGGCCCGTCCGAGAGACGAGGGGCGCTGCCGGCGCATCGATTGCTTGACAGCGCCGAACAGGCGCAGTTCCAATAAGCCTACAAGCGAGCGAACGGCCGATCCGTCACAAACAGCCGGCGCCCATAAAGAACGAAATTTGGGAGGGTTCAATGCCCCAATGCGCATTGCGAATTGGCATGGCGGCGCTCGCCGTCCTGCTGGCGCTGGCCCCGGCCTCCGGCCGGGCGGACCACCGGCCGAACAACGAGGTGCTGGTCGGCGGAGCAATCTCCCTGACCGGAAGATTCGCCGAGCCGGCAGGCCGGCAGGTCAATGCCATCAAGATGTGGGTCGACGAGGTCAACGGCCGGGGCGGTCTGCTCGGCCACAAGATCAACCTCATGCTGCTCGACGACAAGTCGGACACCCAGACGGCCGTCAAGCTCTACGAGAAGCTGATCACCGAGGACAAGGTCGACCTGCTGCTTGCCCCCTACTCCAGCGGCATCACCGAGGCGGTGGCGAACATCAACGAGCGCTACAAGGTTCCGCTGGTCGCCTTCGGCGCCTCGTCGAGCACCATCTGGGAGAAGGGCCGCAAGTACATCTTCAGCATCGTCGCCATTGCCGAGGACTACCAGAAGGGGGCGATGCACCTCGCCAAGCAGATCGGCGTCAACAGGATCGCCATCATCGGCGAGGACAGCCTGTTTCCGCGCCAGTCCGGTGCCGGCGCCAAGCAATGGGCCGACAAGCTCGGCATCCAGGTCGTCCTGCAGGAGAACTATCCGCAGAAGCAGACCGACTTCACCGCCCTGCTGCAGAAGGTGAAGGCCTCGGGCGCCGAGGCGGTCATGTCCAACAGCTACTTCGCCGACGCGGCGGCCCAGCTGCGGCAGATGCGCGAGCTGAACATCAACTTCAAGCTCTACTCGAGCACCGTCGGCCCGGGCCTGCCGAACTTCGCCGAGCAGCTCGGCGGCACGGCCGAGTACGTCCTGGGCTTCAGCCAGTGGGAGCCGATCCCCGACGTGCTCAAGCTGCCCGGCATGAAGGAGTTCATCACCGAATACGAGAAGCGCTACAACGAGAAGCCGAACTACCACGCCGGCGCCACCTACGGCGCTCTGCAGGTCACCGAGGCGGCGCTCAAAAAGGCCGGCAGCTTCGACAACGAGAAGCTCCGGGAGGCTCTCGCCACCATCGAGGTGACGACGGTGTTCGGCCACTACAAGGTCAACGCCAAGGGCATGAACGAGCACGAGGGGCTCACCTTCCAAATCCAGGACGGCAAGCGGCGCGTGGTCTACCCGGAGAAGTGGGGTGAGGCGAAGGCCCGGCTGCCCATGCCCGAGTGGAACAAGCGGTAGGCGGCGTGGACCAGCCAGTCGAGGCGCTGGGTCGCGAGGCTGCCGGAGGCTCCCCGCCTCCGGTCGCCGCCGGCCGGCGGCGGGCGGGCCGCGGCTGGAGGGAGAGGAGCGATGTCCGCAGCCTCTATCTTCTCGCCGCCTTCCTCGTCGCCGCCTACGCCCTGCCGTTCCTGATCGGCATGTGGTACGGCACTGCCCGCGCCGACGAAGCATGGCTCGGCTACCTTGCCACCGTCGTCCTCTCCGGATTCCTCCAGGGCGGCGTGTACGCCATGTTCGCGGTGGGTCTCACCATGATCTTCGGCGTCATGCGCATCATCAACGCCGCGCACGGCGAGATGGTCATGATGGGGGCCTACCTCACCTGGGTCGCCTTCTTCTACCTGGGCATGGACCCGCTTCTGTCCCTCCTCCTCACGCTGCCCATCACCTTTCTCTTCGGCATGCTGCTGCAGAAGGTCCTGCTCAATGCCGTGGTGGGAGAGCCCGAGCTCACCGGCCTCCTCGTCACCTTCGGGCTCGGGCTCACCATGATCTACGTGGCGGAGCTGATCTTCACGACCGACTTCCGCACCATTCCCTACGCACCGCACACGGTGCAGATCACCGAACGCATTGCGGTGGGCCAGAACAAGCTCATCAGCTTCGTGATGGCGCTCGCAATCTCGGTCGGCGTCTACGCCTTCCTCAAGACGAGCCGCCTCGGCAAAGCCATCAGGGCGACGGCCCTCAACGCCGAGGTCGCCATGGTGTGCGGCATCGACGTCCGCCGCATCTACCTCATCACCACGGGGCTCGCCGCAGCGCTGGCCGTGGCCGGCGGGGCGCTGGTGTCCATCCAGTTCGGCTTCAATCCCGAGACCGGCATCGTCTACACCCTGCAGGCCTTCGCCATCGTCATCCTCGGCGGCCGCGGGCATTACATCGGCGCGCTGATCGGCGCGTTCATGCTCGCCATCCTGGAAAGCCTCGTGTCGCTGATGATTCCCAACGGCACGGCGATGGTGGAGCTGGCCGCCTACGGCCTGCTCATCGGCGTGCTGCTGATCCGCCCTGGCGGCCTCATGGGCGTGAAGGACACGTGAGGCGCACCCGATGACACGGCAGGAGCACCTGCGCAACCTTCTCGTCCTCGGCCTGCTGGGCCTGGCGCTGGCGGCCCTGCCCTGGGGGCTCAGCGTCTACCTGCGGTCGTTTGCGCTGTTCACGATGATGTACGTCGTGTTGGCGCTGTCGTGGAACATCATCAGCGGCTTTACCGGCTACACCTCGTTCGGGCACGTGGCGTTCTACGGCATCGGCGCCTACGCGTGCGCCATCCTGGTCGCCGATTACGGCTGGCACTGGGTGCCGACGCTGTTCGTCGGAGCGCTGGTGGCCGGCGTGGTGGCGCTGGCCATCGGCTACCCGGTGCTGCGATTGAAGGGCCCCTATTTCGCCATCGCCATGCTGGGCGCGGCGGAGGGCACGCGCGTGGTGGCCACGGTCTGGGACAGCCTCACCCACGGCGGCCTCGGTATCAGCCTGCCCAGCGCCGAGAGCTCGATGTCGACCTACTACGCCATGCTGGTGCTGATGTTGGTCACGGTTGCGGTCGCCTACCTTGCAGGCCACTCGCGTTTCGGCATTCGCCTCAACGCCATCCGCGAGGACGAAGTGGCGGCGGAGGCGCTGGGCATCAACGTGACCTGGTACAAGCTGGCCGCCTTCGTGCTTTCCGCCGTGTTTCCGGCGGTCGCCGGAGGCATCCAGGCCTACAAGGTGCTCTACATCGATCCTGCGTCGGTCTTCTTCGTGCAGATCACCATCGCCATGGCGCTGATGTCCATGCTCGGCGGCAAGGGCACGGTCATCGGCCCGGTGATGGGCGCGGTGCTGCTCTACAGCGCCCAGGAGCTGACCTGGGTCAACTTCCCGACCGCCCACCTCATCGCCTACGGCGTGTTCATCATCGTCGTGGCGCGATTCATGCCCCGCGGGCTCATGGGTCTTGCCACCGACCGCGGCTGGGTCCGCAAGGGGATGGTGCACTGATGGCGGCACCGCACGCGAACGACATCGTTCTCGAAGCGCGCGACCTGCGCAAGGCATTCGGGGGCGTTCAGGCGGTCGACGGCTGCAGCTTCGCCGTTCCCCGCGGCAGGATCTGCGGTCTCATCGGTCCCAACGGGTCGGGCAAGACGACGACGTTCAACCTCCTCACCGGGCTCGCGCAGCCCGACGGCGGCCAGGTCCTGCACGACGGTGTCGACATCGCCGGCCTCAGGCCCCACCGCATATTTCAGCGCGGGATCACGCGCACGTTCCAGATCACGCGCGTGTTCCGAGAGATGACCGTCCTGGAGAACATGCTGTCGGTGACGGGGCCCGGCGTGCCGGAGCGGCTGGCGCGCGAGCGCGCGGAGGAGCTGATCGCGCTGGTCAAGCTCACGCATCTGCGCGGCGAGTACGGCGGCCGGCTCTCCTACGGCCAGCAGAAGCTGCTCGAGTTCGCGCGCGCCCTCATGACGGACCCCGACGTGGTGCTGCTCGACGAACCGGCTGCCGGCGTCAACCGCACGCTGCTGGAGGACCTGCTCGCTCAGATCCATCGCCTGCAGGAAGCCGGCAAGACGGTTCTGATCGTCGAGCACGACATGAACGTCATCATGAACCACTGCGAGCACGTGTTCGTCATGGACTACGGCGTGAAGATCGCCGAGGGCGCTCCCGCCGAGATCCAGGGCAACGAGCGCGTGATCGAGGCCTACTTCGGGCGCCGGCGGTCGGGGGTGGTGCATGCCGGCTGACGCACGGGCGCCGCTCCTGACGTTGCACGAGGTGTCGGCCGGCTACGGCGCCATCCAGATCCTGCACGGGGTGTCGTTGCACGTCGACGAGGGCGAGATCGTTTCCGTCATCGGTCCCAACGGCGCCGGCAAATCGACGACGTTCAAGGTGATCATGGGCCTCATCGACCACCTGGGCGGCGACGTCCGCTACCGGGGCGAGAGCCTCGTAGGCCGGCGCCCCGATCGCATCCTCGGGCTCGGGCTCGCCTACGTCCCCCAGGGCCGCGTCGTCTTCTCGCAGATGACGGTGCGCGAGAATCTCGAGATGGGTGCCTATCTCGAGCGCGACAGGGCCAAGCTCCGGCAGGCGATGGACTATGTCTTCAGCCTGTTCCCGCGGCTCGCGGAGCGGCAAGGCCAGCTCGCCGGCTCGATGAGCGGCGGCGAGCAGCAGATGCTCGCGATGGGTCGCGGCCTGATGATGCGGCCGAGAATGATGATGCTCGACGAGCCGTCGCTGGGGCTGTCGCCTCGGCTCGTCGACGAGGTGTTCGAGAAGACGGTGGCAATGGCGAAGGCGGGGCTCACGGTCATGCTCGTGGAGCAGAACGCCGCGCGTGCCCTCGAGATCTCCGATCGCGGCTACGTGCTCGAGCTCGGCCGCAACCGCTACGAGGGCACCGGCCGGGACCTGCTCGCCAACCCCGAAGTGCGCTCGATGTACCTCGGCGGAGGCGTCCGCGGGTCGTGATGGAGGCTGTCCGCGGCGCCGGCGCTGGAGGCAAATGCGCCTCCGGTCGCGCGGTATCGCCGTGAGGCCGCGAAGGTCGGGCCGGCGCACGCCCTCACGGCCACTTGGCCAGCGGCGGCAGCGAGGAAAGGATGGCCTCCACGTTGCCGCCGGTCCTGAGGCCGAACACCGTGCCGCGGTCGTAGAGCAGGTTGAACTCGGCATAGCGGCCGCGGTGGACGAGCTGCTCGTCGCGCTCGGCCTCGCTCCAGGGCCGGGCGAAGTTGGCACGCACGATCTCCGGGTAGACCCGCAGGAAGGCGCGGCCCACGTCCTGCGTGAAAGCGAACGCGGCCTCCCAGCCCCCCTCGGCCTCGCCCGGCGCCAGGTAGTCGTAGAAGATGCCGCCGACGCCGCGC
>DASRDL010000083.1:0-5496 GCA_035652635.1 Hyphomicrobiaceae bacterium
GTCGAGCGCCACCACGTCGGGCCGGCCGATCTCGAGCAGGATCTTGGTCCAGTTGCGCTCGGTGTAGGGCAGCACGCCGACCCAGCCGTCCTTGGTGCGGTAGGGCTTGCGGCCCGGCGAGAGGACGCGCACGTAGCCGACCTTGCCGCTGTCGTCGAAGGTGGCGTGGCTCAGGTGCTCGCTCAGGCAGAAGGCCGCCATCAGCTCGAACATCGGCACCTCGACGTAGCCCGGCGCCTTGCCCGTGCGCTCGCGATAGAGCAGGGCGGCCAGCACGGCGTGCGCCAGGTGCAGACCCGACACCTTGTCGGCGGCGATCGTGGGCGCATAGAGCGGGGTGCCGTCGCGCATCTGGAACAGGCCCGCAAAACCCGAGGCGGCCTGGATCACGTCGTCGTAGGCGGGCTTGCCGGCATAGCGGCCGTGCCGTCCGAAGCCGACGGCGGCGGCGTAGACGATCCGCGGGTTGGCGGCCCGCACGGCCTTGTAGGTGAAGCCGAGCTTGTCGAGCGCCTGCTGGCGCATGTTGTGCACGAAGGCGTCGGCCGTCGGCACCAGCTTCATGAGCGCGGCGCGCCCCGCCTCG
The DNA here is from genome assembly GCA_035652635.1 of Hyphomicrobiaceae bacterium. Classification (GTDB taxonomy): domain Bacteria; phylum Pseudomonadota; class Alphaproteobacteria; order Rhizobiales; family Hyphomicrobiaceae; genus AWTP1-13. The sequence continues at coordinate 587 of DASRDL010000083.1, forward strand.
GTCTTGAGATCGAGCACGACGGAGCGCTTGTTGCGGTTGGCGTTGGCGAAGATGGCGCTGACCTTGCCCTCCATCACCGGCGCGACGGGGCGCATGCTGTCGCCCTCCGGCGGCTCGACCTTGATGATCTCGGCGCCGAAATCGCCCAGGATCTGGGTGGCGTAGGGGCCGAGGATGACGGTGGTGAGGTCGAGGATGCGCAGGCCTTTGAGGAGGGGGATCATGTGCGTCGGTCGGCGGAGACGGGTGGCGGCGGGTGGATCGGGGCCAATGGCGTAGCATGCGAGAGGCCCGCCGCCTATGGGGTGACTTCGCGCGCGCGTCGGCCGGCCGCACCACCCGCCGCCGCGACCGGCGGACCCCGAAGGGCCGCGGGCCGTCAGTGCCGGGCGCCGAGCAGAGGTCCGCCCGCCGCTGCCATGCGCGCCGACAGATGCGAGTTGCGCGCGAGGAGGAAGCGCCACAGCCGGGCCTCGTAGTCGCCGGACACCGCCTGCCGGATCGAGGGGCGCACCGCCAGCGCTCGGCGCCAGGCTTCGATTCGGCGCTTGCCGGAGAGGATGCCGAAGTCGCCGATGCGGTCGAACACGTCGAAGTAGCGGAACACCGGTCCGAACGCGGCATCGACGAGACTGAGGCGCTCGCCGTCGAAGTAGGGCCCATGACCGAGCCGACGCTCGAGCCGGTCGAACTTGCCGGCAATGGTATCGGCCTTGGCACGGAACGCGGTCGCATCGGCTGCGGAGTAGAAGCCCCAGATGTCGGCCAGCACGGCGGAGCCGAACTCGATCCAGGACCGGTGCTCGGCGCGGCGCAGCGGATCGCGCGGGTGCAGAGACGGCGGCTGCGTGTCCTCCAGGTACTCGAGGATGACGGCCGATTCGAAGATCGCCGCATCGTCGCCGACCCGCAGGACGGGCGTCTTGCCGAGCGGCGAGAGGGCGAGGAACCATGCGGGCTTGTCGGCCAGATCGACGTAGACGCGCTCGAACGGCACGCCTTTCTCTGCCAGCGCGATCGCGGCGCGCTGCACGTAGGGGCACAAGTGGTGGCTCACCAGGGTGAGCTTCGCCGTCGCGCGCGGCGGCGGGGCTTTCATTTGCGGGATCGGCGTCACGGCTGCGCTCCGAGGTTGTTGCAATTGCTACAATGTGCTATGATCGGTGCAATTGCAACGACCTCACGAACAGTTGACACATGAAGAGACGCCCCTCCGATGCCGCCGTGGAGGCGTGGGTGAGCCTGATCCGCACAGAGCAGGTGCTGCTGCAGAAGGTCGAGCACGATCTCGCAGCGGCCGGCCTGCCGCCGCTCGAATGGTACGATGTGCTGCTCGAGCTCGAGCGGGCGCCGGAGCGGCGCCTCAGGCACCGGGATTTGCATCCGCGCCTGCTGGTCGCGAAGTACAACCTCTCCCGCCTGATCGACCGGCTGGAGAGCAAGGGTCTCGTGCGGCGCTCGCCCGTGGAGGGGGATGCGCGCGGCGCCTACATTGCGATAACGGAGGACGGGTCCGCCCTGCGCCGCCGCATGTGGCCCGTCTATGCGGCCGCCATCGAGCGCCACTTTGCCGGCCGCCTCGACGCTGACGACGTCGCCCGGCTCGCCGGTATCCTCCAGCGTCTGCGCTGAGCGCCGACCGGACGGCCACCCCGCCGGGCGCTGCAAAGGCAATCCGGCCGCGCCGGCCCGCCCAAATTCGACTGCACCTGCGAAGGATTTCCTCTGCCGCGCGCGTAAGTGCGATGCCCGCGTCGGGGCCAGCCGCGCTCTCGGCTCACGCGCATGTGACCGCGGGGCACGGAAAATTCTCCGCGGTCGCCTTGACTTTGCCAGGATCGTCGACAAATAAAACGACCATTCGTTTTGTTTGGCGTCGGCTCGTGCGCGCACCGAATCTGTCGCAGCGCAGCAAGCTGCGAGGCCCCTGAAGGGACGCAGGCAATGCCCAAGCTCAAACCGGACACCCAGCGCGCCCGCCGCGAGCACATCCTCGACGCGGCCGAGCAGTGCTTCGGCCGGGCCGGCTTCCATCGCACCAGCATGCACGACATCTGCCGCGAGGCGGGCGTGAGCCCGGGCGCCCTCTACGTCTACTTCGACAGCAAGGAGGCGCTGATTGCCGGCATCGCCGAGCGCGACCGAGCCGACTTCGCCGAGCGCTTCGATCAGCTGGCCGCGGCGCCCGACTTCCTGCAGGCGCTGAAGTCCCTGGGGGAGCAGTATTTCCTCGAGCAGCCCGCGCACAAGAAGCGCATGTGCATCGAGATCGGCCTGGAGTCGACGCGCAACCCGCAGGTCGGCGAGATCCAGCAGCGCATCGACCGCTACATCGCCGACAGCTTCGAGAAGCTGTTCCGCAAGCTCGCCGCCGAGGGCCGCATCGCCCCGGCGCTCGACATCCCTACCACTGTCAAGGCCTTCATGGTGGTGGCGGACGGCATGTTCTGGCACCACGCCGTCGACCCCGCATTCGATCCCGCCGCCGTCATGCCGGCGGTGCTGCAGCTGATCCGCACCCTTCTCAATCCGGTGGAGCCGGTTGGCTCCGGCGACAAGAGCACTGAGGCGTCACCTCGAGGTCGGTCATGAGACGAATCCTGTTGGGCGGCGTCGTCCTGCTCTCCTGCGCGCTGATCTCGCTCACGCTGGTGGGCAAGCCGCTGCCGAAGCCGGCGAGCCCGGCTGCCGCCACTCCCTCGCCCAAGCCGCCGCCGCCCGATGCGTCGCTGCTGCTGGCCGCGGCCGTGACGGTTGCGCGCGTAGAGCCCGCGGATTTCCTCGAGACCGTGCTGGTCACCGGTTCACTGGTGGCGCGCGAGGAGATCCTGGTCGGCCCCGAAGTGGAGGGCCTGCGCATCACCGCCGTGCTCGCCGACGAGGGCATGCGCGTGAAGAAGGGCGACGTGCTGGCCCGGCTCGTCGCCGACACGCTCGATGCCCAGGTGGCCCAGAACGATGCGGCGCTCGCCCGCGCCACGGCTGCCATCGCCCAGGCCCGGAGCACGATCGTGCAGGCGGAGGCGCGCGTGGTCGAGGCGCGGAATGCCTTCGATCGCGCCAAACCCCTGCGCGAGGCCGGCCACATGGCCGAGAGCGCCTACGATGCGCGCGAGCAGGCGGCGCGCACCTCCCAGGCGCAGCTCGTCGCCGCCAAGGACGGACTGGCGGCGGCCGAGGCCGAAAAGGCGCAGATCGAGGCGCAGCGGCGCGAGCTGCTCTGGCGGCGCGGCCGCACCGAAGTGGTGGCGCCTGCCGACGGCATCATCAGCCGCCGCATGGCGCGCATCGGCGGCTACGCCGCCGGCGCCGCCGAGCCCATGTTCCGCATCGTCGCCAACGGCGAGATCGAGCTTGACGCCGAGGTCACCGAGACGCGCATGGGCAAAATTGCCGTGGGCCAGCGCGTGCGCGTCGAGGTGGCGGGCGCCGGCGACGTCGTGGGCACCGTGCGGATCGTCTCGCCGGAGGTCGACAAGGCGACCCGCCTCGGCCGCGTGCGCATCTTCCTCGGCGACAATCCGGCGCTGCGGGTGGGCGCGTTCGCCCGCGGCAGCATCGAGACCGCCGCCGGGCGCGGGCTGGCGGTGCCGGCCTCGGCCATCCTCTACGGCCCCGACGGCGCGTCCGTGCAGCTCGTGCGCGCCAACCGCGTGGAGACGCGCCCCGTCAAGCTCGGCCTTGCCGCCGGGGCCATGGTGGAGGTGCGCGAGGGTCTCGCCGAGGGCGACTTGGTGGTGGCGCGATCGGGCACCTTCCTGCGCGACGGCGACGCCGTGCGCCCGGTGGCGGGCGACCGCTCCAAGCTGAGCGACGCGCGTTAGGGGGCAACCGCCGTGAGCTGGAACATCTCGGCCTGGTCCATCCGCCATCCGGTGCCGTCGCTGGTGCTGTTCATGGTGCTGATCGCGCTCGGCTACGTCAGCTTCGGGCAGCTATCGGTCACGCGCTTCCCCAACATCGATGTGCCCATCGTGCAGGTGCGCGTCTACCAGTCGGGGGCGGCGCCGTCCGAGCTCGAGGTGCAGGTCACCAAGCGCATCGAGGACGCGATTGCCGGCGTCAACGGCGTCAAGCACCAGACCTCGACCGTCACCGAGGGATCGTCGGTCACCACCATCGAGTTCCGCCTCGAGATCAATCAGGACCGGGCCCTCAACGACGTGAAGGACGCCATCTCGCGCATCCGCTCCGAGCTGCCGCGCACCATCGACGAGCCGATCGTCACGCGCATCGAGATCGAGGGCCTGCCGATCGTCACCTACGGCGCCAAAGCGCCCGGCATGACGCCGGAGGAGCTGTCCTGGTTCGTCGACGACGTGGTGGTGCGCGCGCTGCAGGGCGTCAAGGGCGTTTCCCAGATCGAGCGCGTTGGCGGCGCCGAGCGCGAGATCCGCGTGGCGCTCGACCCCGACCGCCTGCTCGCCTACGGCATCACCGCCGGCGACGTCAACCGGCAGCTGAGGGCCACCAACGTCGACCTGGCCGGCGGCCGCGGCGAGATCGCGGGGCGCGAGCAGGCCATCCGCACGCTCGCCGGCAAGCAGACGGTCGAGGATCTCGCCGCCACCGCCATCGCCCTGCCGAAGGGACGCAAGGTGCGGCTGGACCAGCTCGGCACGGTGAAGGACACCACGGCCGAGCAGCGCACCTTCGCCACGCTCGACGGCGCGCCGATCGTCGCTTTCGCCATCTCGCGCGGCAAGGGCGCCAGCGACGTGGTGGTGGCTGCGGACGTCGCCAAGAAGATCGAGGAGCTGCGCAAGGCCCACCCCAACGTCGAGCTCAAGCTGATCGACACGATGGTCGACTACACGCTCGGCGCCTACCACTCGACCATGACCACGCTGATCGAGGGTGCCATCCTCGCCATTGCCGTGGTGCTCGTCTTCCTGCGCGACTGGCGCGCC
>DASRDL010000084.1:0-6894 GCA_035652635.1 Hyphomicrobiaceae bacterium
TTCGCTCGAGGACATCAAGCGCTGGCCGGCGCGCACCCTGCGCGTGACGCTCGAGTGCGCCGGCAACGGCCGCGGCCTGATGAGCCCGCGCTACCCCAGCATGCCGTGGGTGCACGAGGCCGTCGGCACCGCCGAGTGGACCGGCACGCCGCTGCGCCATCTGCTGGACCGGGTGGGTCTCGCCGACGATGCCATCGAGATCGCCTGCATCGGCGCCGACCGCGGCTTCGACCGCGGGCAGGAGCACGCCTACGGCCGCAGCCTGCCGCGCGAGGTGGCGCTCGGCGACGACGTGCTGCTGGTCTGGGCCATGAACGGGGCACCGCTCCTGCCCCAGCACGGGGCGCCGCTGCGCCTCATCGTGCCCGGCTGGTACGGCATGGCCAGCGTGAAGTGGATCGAGCGCATCGAGGCGCTGGATGCACCCTACCAGGGCCACCAGCAGGTCGGCAGCTACCTCTACCGCTCCGTCCCCGACGGGCCGGCGACGCCCGTTACGCACATGCGCGTGAAGTCGCTGATGGTGCCGCCCGGCATTCCCGATTTCTACTCGCGCGCCCGCTTGGTCGAGGCCGGCCCCGTCACCCTCTACGGCCGCGCCTGGTCGGGCGGTGGCAAGGGGGTCGTCCGCGTCGAGATCGGCATCGACGGGGCGTGGCAGGAGGCGAGCCTCGACCCGCCGCAGGGCGAGCATGCCTGGCGCGGGTGGAGCGCAACGTGGAACGCCACGCCGGGCAGGCACGAGCTGTGCTGCCGGGCCACCGATGCCGGCGGCGACACGCAGCCGCTCGAGGTGCGCTGGGATATGGGCGGCTTCGGCAACAACGCCGTGCAGCGCCTCCAAGTGTGGGTGAGATAGGCCCTATGTCGACCACCATCGAGGTCTCGCTCTGGCGCGGCAAGGCCGACGGCCGCTATCAGAGCTACCGGGTGCCGCTGCGGGAGAGCCAGACGGTGCTCGACGTGGTGACGTGGGTGCAGCGCAACGCCGACCCCACGCTCGCCTACCGCTTCGCCTGCCGGGTCGGCATGTGCGGGTCGTGCGCCATGACAGTCAACGGCCGCCCGCGCTGGACCTGCCGCACGCACACCTCCAAGGTGGTGGAAGGCGGCCGGCTCGAGATCGGCCCGCTCGCCAACCTGCCCGTCATCAAGGACCTGGCCTGCGACATGCAGCCGTTCTTCGAGAAGTGGCAGAAGGCCAAGGGCTCGTTCCGGCCGAGTAGGACCAAGCGCGATCCCATCGAGCGCATCTCGCCGGCGAGCGCCGAGCGGCTCGCCGTCGACGCCGCCATCGAGTGCATCAACTGCGCCGTGTGCTATGCGGCTTGCGACACGGTGCGCTGGAATGCGGACTATCTGGGCCCCGCCGCTCTCAATCGCGCCTGGACCCTCGTCAACGACGTGCGCGACAGCGGCAGCCGCGAGCGCCTCGCTGCCGTCGCCGCCGACGGCGGCTGCCATGCCTGCCACTCCCACCAGAGCTGCCAGGAGCATTGTCCCAAGGCACTGAACCCCACTGCCGCCATCGCCGGCCTCAAGCGCCGCACCATGCACGCCTACATTCGAGGCGAGCTGTGAACGTGCGGCTCTACATCCTGCAGCGGGCGACGGCGGCGATCATGGCGCCGCTGGTGCTGGTGCACCTCGTTCTCATCGTCTACGCCACCAGCCGCGGGCTGAGCGCCGCCGACATCCTCGGGCGCACGCGCGGCAGCCTCGGCTGGGGGCTCTATTACGGCCTGTTCGTGCTGGCGGCGGCGACGCACGCGGCCATCGGCGTGCGCTCGGTGGCGGCGGAATGGACGCCTCTCGCGGGGCGTCGGCTCGACGTCCTCATGTGGGCGTTCGGCCTGCTGCTCGCCGCGCTGGGCCTGCGCGCCGTTGCCGCCGTGGTGCTGGCATGAGGCACGAGCGCGCCCACCGCAGGAGCCCGCTGTGGATCGCGGCGCTCGTCCACCGCCTCTCCGGCCTGGCGCTCGCTTTCTTCCTGCCTCTGCATTTCCTCGCCCTCGGCCTCGCCATCGACGGGGAGGCGCGGCTCGACGGCTTCCTTGCCTGGACCGCCAATCCGCTGGTGAAGCTCGCCGAGGCAGTGCTGGTCTTCCTGCTGGCGGTGCACCTCTTGGGGGGTATCCGCATCCTTGCCGTAGAAAACCTGCCCTGGCGCGAAGGTCAGAGGCAGCTCGCCATGGCGGCCGGCAGTGCCGCGGTGGTCGTCGCCGCCCTGTTTCTGCTGGGCGTCGTCTGGCAGGGCTGATCCGGCACAAAAACCGTTGCCCGCCGGCCCTGCACGGTGCACCCTGCCCTTCCGGGTGCACGGTCCGGCAACGGACGGCACGGCCTGCCCGCAAGAACGCGAATCCCGCATAGCGAGGAAATGCCCATGGCGAACTCGAGGAAGAAGTCGTTCACGCGCCGCCAATTCATCGCTACTTCGGCCGCCGCGACCGCGACGACCGTGGCCGCCCCGTTCGTGCATACGGCGGGCGCGGCAGGCAGCCTGACCATGGCGCTTTGGGACCATTGGGTCCCCGGTGCCAACACGGCGATGACGGAAATCTGCCAGGCCTGGGCGGACAAGGAGAAGGTCGACCTCAAGATCGACTATCTGTCCACCCAGGGCAACAAGCTCTACCTGACCATCGCCGCCGAGGCGCTGGCCAGGTCCGGTCACGACATCGTCGACTTCTCCGCCTTCGAGCCGGCCCGCTACGAGAAGCTCCTGGAGCCCGTCGACGACGTCATGAAGGAGGTCACCGCCCGCAACGGTCCGGTCGGCACCGAGTACGAGTATCTGGTCAAGCTCAAGGGAACCTGGCTGGGCGTGCCCGGCATCCGCGGAACCCTGCTGCTCCCGGCGTGCAGCCGCATCGATCTCATGAAGCAGCACGCCGGCGTCGACATTCTCGCCATGTTCCCGGCGGGTGCCGAGCCGACCAAGGCCGCCGACGCCTGGACCTGGGACGCTTTCCTGGTGGCGGCCGAAAAGGCGCACAAGGCCGGGTTCGCCTTCGGCCTGCCGCTCGGCGGCACCACCGATGCGGCCGAATGGCTGGGCGCCTTCCTGGCAGCGCACGGCGCCGAGCTGGTCGGCGCCAAGGGCGACATCAAGGTGAAATCCGATCCGGTGCGGGCCGCGCTCGAGTACCTCAACCGGCTCTCCGCTTTCCTGCCGCCGGACGCGAGCGCCTGGGACAACTCCTCCAACAACAAGTGGCTGGTCGCCGGCAAGGGCGCGCTCATTTTCAATCCGCCGAGCGCCTGGGCGGTGGCCAAGCGCGATGCGCCCCAGGTCGCCGAGCAGCTGTGGACGCACGCCATGCCCAAGGGACCCAAGGGCCGATGCGTGTCCACCCTGCCCCGGTTCCAAGGCCTGTGGAACTTCGCCAAGAACAAGTCGGCGGCCAAGGCGCTGATGCTGCACGTCTCGAGCCGCGAGGCGGCCGAGAAGCTGGTTGCCGCCTGCGACGGCTACGACGTGCCGCCCTACCCCAGTTTCCACGACTTCAAGACCTGGAAGGAGGTGGGGCCGCCGAAGGGCACGCTGTCGCACTATCCCAACAGAGGCGACCAGAGGTCCATCATCCCCTACGCACCTGCGCCCCTCGCCATCGCCGACCAGATCTACACGCAAAGCATCGCCGCCAAGATGGTGGTGCGCATGCTCAAGGGCGAGCAGATCGCCCAGACGCTCGACTGGGCGGAGAAGGAGATCGAGGGCTTCGCCCGCAACTGACGGTCGGCCGCGGCGAGCCAGCCACAGGGCCCGCCATTGCAACAGCCGGCAATTGCATTAGATTCATGGGGAGGCGGGCCCGGCGGCCCGCCTCCTTGTGGTCTCTTGGGGCATCATGAACAACCTCGACCTCTTCCGCTCGCAGCCGCGCGACACCAAGATCAGGCTCTACAGCCGCGAGGACTTCGAAGGCATGCGGCGCGCCGGCCAGCTGGCCTCCCGCGCCCTCGACATGCTGACCGAGCACATCAGGCCCGGGGTCACCACCGAGCGGCTCGACGACCTGGTGGTGGAGTTCGCCCGCGCGCACGGCGCCATTCCGGCGCCGCTCAACTACCGTGGCTTCCCCAAGGCCATCTGCACCTCCATCAATCACGTCGTCTGCCACGGCATCCCCAACGCCAAGCCGCTGAAAGACGGCGACATCATCAACATCGACGTGACGCTGATCCTCGACGGCTGGCACGGCGACACCAGCCGCATGTATGCCGTCGGCCACCTGTCGCGCCGTGCCGAGCGGCTGATCGAGGTCACCTACGAGGCGCTGATGCGCGGCGTGGCGGCGGTCAAGCCCGGCCACACCACCGGGCACATCGGCGCCGCCATCCAGACCTTCGCCGAGAAGGAGCGCTGCAGCGTGGTGCGCGACTTCTGCGGCCACGGCCTGGGGCGCGTGTTCCACGACCGGCCCAACATCCTGCACTACGGCGAGCCCGGCGACGGCGTGGTGCTGGAGCCCGGCATGCTGTTCACCATCGAGCCGATGATCAACCTCGGCAAGCCGCACGTGAAGATTCTGGCCGACGGCTGGACGGCGGTGACGCGCGACCGCGAGCTCTCCGCCCAGTTCGAGCACACCGTCGGGGTGACGGAGACCGGCTGCGAGGTGTTCACCATCTCGCCGGCCGGCCTGCACAAGCCGCCCTACCGCCTCAACTGAGCCGGCAGCATCGGGGAGCGCCATGGGCGGTGGTTTGAAGGACCGCGGCGCAGGCCCCGAGCAGCCCCCGCTCTTCGCGGAGGCCGGGCAGGCCGACCCCAATGCGGGGCATCGCCAGCGCCTCAAGCAGCGCTTCGTTTCCGCCGGCCCCGAGGCGCTGCCCGACTACGAGCTGCTCGAGCTCATCCTGTTTGCCGCCATCCCCCGCCGCGACACCAAACCGCTCGCCAAGCGGCTCATCGAGCGCTTCGGCTCGTTCGCCGAGGTCGTCAACGCACCGCCCGATCGCCTCAAGGAGGTCAAGGGCATCGGCGATGCCGCCATCACCCAGATCAAGCTGGTGCGCGCCGCCGCCCTGCGCATCATGCAGGGGCAGATCATGCAGCGCCCCGTTCTCGGCTCCTGGGACGCGGTGCTCGGCTACTGCCGGGCGGCGATGGGCTTCGAGGCGCAGGAGCAGTTCCGCATCCTGTTCCTCGATAAGAGGAACCGGCTGATCGCCGACGAGATGCAGCAGCGCGGCACCGTCGACCACACCCCGGTCTACGTGCGCGAGGTGGTGAAACGGGCGCTGGAGCTCTCTGCCAGCGCCATCATCCTGGTGCACAACCACCCCTCCGGCGACCCCACCCCGTCGCGCGCCGACATCGACATGACGCGCCAGATCGCCGATGCGGCCAAGCCGCTCGGTGTCACCATTCACGACCACATCATCGTCGGCCGCCACGGCCACGCCAGCTTCAAGGGCCTGAAGCTGTTCTGACGGCGTTGCGCCGGGACCGGGGATCGTGTCGGGGCGGCCTTGCGCGAATCGCGACAGAGGACAAGCATGGCGGCGGTCGAATTTCGGTCATGCTCGATTGTTGAGCTAGGATCGTCGGGCCGGTACACGAACGTGGCGCGATCCTTTGCTGAACCTCCCAGGGCCCTGCTGCGTGCCACTCGTGCGGCCATCCGAGCCCGACATTGCCCGCCGCCTGAAGTGTGCCGGCATTGCGCTCGCCTGTGCGCTGGCCGGCGGGTGCTCGGCCCCGACGGTGGGGCTGCAGAAGGACGGCACCTACATTCTCGATTCCAATGAGCTGGCCCTCGACTGCCACAGGCTCTCCAACAGCCTCTGGGGCCGCATGCAGGTGCTCAAGTCTCTGCCTGCGCGCGCCGCGGCCGAGCGCGAGGCCACCGCCTCCACGGCGGTGCAGGCGGTGGGACGCTGGTTCGGCGGATCGTCCACGGCCCTGGCCTCGCTTTCCGAGTACGACCGCGAGCGCGCCCACGTGCGCTCCCTGCACGAGGCACTGCTCAAGAAGGGATGCCCTCCCATCGACATCGAGAGCGAGCTCGCCGCCACCGATGCCGCCATCGCGCCCTACCGGTGAGGCGCGGCCGCCGCCTGCGTTGCCGCTGCCTGCGTTGCTGCCTGCGTTGCTTGACAGGGTGAGGGCGTTGGAAGACGCTCCCCGCCGCTGATCGTTGCCGGCGCTGTGCGCTCCATCGCGCCCGGCGCCCTGCCGCAAGGCCCGACCACGGATCGGGCCGGCCCCAAGGGAGAGCGCCCCATGCGTGCCTACACCCCGCAGAACATCACCGAGGCCGTCATCGAGCAGATGGCGACCACGCCCGATCCGCGCATGAAGGAGATCATGGCGGCGGCCGTGCGCCATTTGCACGACTTCGCGCGCGAGGTGAACCTGACGCCGGCCGAATGGATCAAGGGCATCGAGTTCATGACCAAGGTCGGGCAGATGTGCTCGCCCGCGCGCCAGGAGTTCATCCTCCTGTCCGATACGCTGGGCCTGAGCGCGCTCGTCAACATCATGCACGACAAGACCAAGATGGAGGAGGCCACATCTGCGAGCCTGCTCGGGCCCTTCTTCCGCGAGAATACGCCGACCTTCCAGCCCGGCGCACAGATCGCCAAGGCCCCCGGCGACAAGGAGGTGGTGCTCTACGGCCGCGTGACCAATGCCCAGGGCGCACCGCTCGCCAACGCCATGGTGACGGTGTGGCAGACCGCGGCGGACGGCCGCTACGACATCCAGAACGGCATCGAGGAGACCGACTGCCGGGGCATCTTCCGCACCGATCAGAACGGCAACTACCTGATCCGCACCGTGCGGCCGCTCGGCTACTTCATCCCGCTCGACGGCCCGGTGGGGCAGATGGTGATGAGCCAGAAGCGGCACGGCATGCGCCCCGCCCACATCCACTTCCTGAT
>DASRDL010000085.1:0-4197 GCA_035652635.1 Hyphomicrobiaceae bacterium
TCGACGGTGAGCTCCACCCGCTGCCCCACGCGCAGCTTGCCGATGTGCTGCTCGGGCACGGGGAAGTCGGCGCGGATCGGGTCGAGCGCCTGCAGCGAGACGAGGGCCATGCCGGCCGACACGTACTGGCCCTTCTCCACCTTGCGGATGCCGACCCGGCCGCTGAACGGGGCGAGGATGGCCTTCTGGGCGATCACCGCCTCGATGCGGTTGACGACGGCATAGGCGGTGTCGCGCTTGGCGCGGGCGGCATCCAGCGTCGCCTCCGACGTCACCTTCTTGGCCATCAGATCGGTCTGGCGCTCGAAGGCCACGTCGGCCTCGCGCAGCGTCGCCTTGGCGCTGGCGAGGTCCGCCTGCTCGACCGCGACGTCGAGCTGCACGAGCTTGGCGCCCTGCTCGACGTCGGAGCCGCTCTCGATCAGAACCTCGGTGACGACGCCGGCGACTTGGCTGGCGATGTCCACGCCCTGCGAGGCGATGAGCGTGCCGATCGAGGTGAGGTGCTCCACCCAGCGCTCGCTGCGGGCCTCCTCCGCCGTCACCGTCGCCGGCGGCGGCTTCATCTGCGACAGGAACGACCGGATCATCTGCGGCTTGAAGACGTACTGGAAATAGGAGAGGCCGCCGAGCAGGACGGCCATCACAACGGCTGCAATAACAAAGCGTCGGATCATCGTGCGGTCCTTGGGACGCGTGGGCAGTCATACGGGCCGGAAAGCCGCCCCGCCTGCGCCGCCCGCGTGGCTCCCAGGCAACGTCGGGATGTCCCGGCCCCGGGGCCAGGCTGGGGCGCAACGGCAATGGCGGATCACGGGCACGCCGACAGGTGGCGGTGTAAATAGTCGATTGGCGCCGATCCCACAAATGCCTTACTGCGCGTCCAAAGCCATGACTCTTGCGGCGATTCCGCGGCAGCACCGGCGCCTCACGAATTGGTGACCGGGCCGTTTACCATCGCGCCGGATCCGATCTGCGGCGAACGCTCTCCGTTAATGAGTGCGGCATAGCCTGCGCGCAGGTGCCCGGCTGCCTGGAGGCGCGGAGCGATGCATGGCAGCTCCGTCGCGTGCCGCATGGCGCGAGATCATAAGCATGCTTATTATAAGCACATGAGCCGTCACCCCAACCTGCGCCGGGAGCTTCTGTTCCAGCTGATCGACGTGGCGCGCGGCGCGCGCACCTACATCGACCAGCGGGCGCGGGAGCACGGCATGACGCGCGCCCAGTGGGGCGTGCTGGTGCGGCTGGAACGGCAGGAGGGCATGAGTCAGGCCGAGATGGCCGAGAGCCTGGAGATCCAGCCCATCTCGCTGCTGCGGCTGATCGACCGGCTGTGCAATCACGGTCTCGTCGAGCGCCAGCCGCATCCGAGGGACCGGCGCGCCAACCGCCTCTACCTCACCGACAAGGGCCGTGCGACGCTGATCCGGCTGGGCCCCCTCGGCCGCGAGATCACGGGCGAAGCGTTCGCCGGCCTCGACGAGTCGGAGCTGGCCGACCTGGTGCAGAAGCTGTTGCGCATCCGCGGCAACATCCGTCAGGCCTCCGCCAAGCGCGCGGCCGGCAACGGCGCCCACGGCAAGCTCCGGCAGGGGTACCCGTGATGGCCGTCAACGTGCTCACTCAGCTGCGGACCTCGGCCGGCACGAAGCTGCGGCTGCCGACGCTGCGTGCCACGCTGATGCTGATTCTGCCGGCGCTCGCGGCCTTGCTGGGCCTCTACTATTACGTGACCAGCGGCCGCTACGTGACCACCGACAACGCCTACGTCGGCGCGCAGAAGGTGCTGATCACGCCCGAGGTGTCGGGCAAGGTCGTGCGCATCACGGTGGTGGAGGGCCAGCAGCTCTCGCCCGGCGACGAGCTCTTCGCCATCGACCCCGAGCCCTATGCACTGGCGGCACGCGAGGCGGAGGCCAGGCTCGCGCGCATCAAAACCGAGTTCGACAACCTCAAGAGCACGCTTGCGAGCGTCGGCAAGCAGATTGCGCTCGCGCGCCAGAGCGTTGCCGCCAACCAGGCCGACTTCGACCGCAAGACGGAGCTGCTCGGCAACCGCATCAGCACGCCCTCCGACCTCGACAAGTCGCGCGTCGCGCTGATGGCCGCCAAGGCGCTGCTCGAGCAGCTCGAGCAGCAGCAGGCCCTGGCCCGCAACCAGCTGTTGGGCGACGAGGCGCTCCCAATCGAGCGCTATCCCCAGTACCAGGAGGCGAGCGTGGCGCTCGAGCGGGCGCGCCGCGACCTCGCCAATACGGTGCTGCGGGCGCCCATCGCCGGCATCGCCACGCAGGTGACGAGCATCCAGATGGGGCGCTACCTCACCGCCGGCATGGCCGTCTTCAGCATCATCGCCTCCGACAAGGTGTGGGTGGACGCCAACCCCAAGGAGACCGACCTCACCCATGTGCGCCCCGGCCAGCCCGTGACCATCACCGTCGACGCTTTCCCCTCGCGCGAGTGGCATGGCGTGGTGGCTGCCATCAGTCCCGGCACGGGCGCCCAGTTCGCCATCCTTCCGCCGCAGAACGCCGCCGGCAACTGGATCAAGATCGTGCAGCGCGTGCCGGTCAGGATCGAGTTCGAGCCGGGCCAGGACACCGGCCGGTTGCGCGCGGGGATGAGCGCGACGGTGGAGATCGACACCGGCCGGCGCGGTAAGCTCGCGCGGCTGTTCGGCGCGAGCCGGATGGCGCGGGATCCCGGCCGATGACCGCCGCCGCCAGCGGGCGCGCCGGCCCGTCCCTTCAGCGAACGATGGTTACCGTCTTCGTGATGACGGCGACCATCATGCAGGTGCTCGACATCACCATCGCCAACGTGTCGCTGCCCTACATGCAGGGCTCGCTCTCGGCCACGCTCGACCAGGTGAGCTGGGTGCTCACCTCCTATGTGGTGGCCGCGGCGGTGATGACCGCGCCGGTCGGCTGGCTCGCCACGCGCTACGGCATCAAGCGGCTGATGCTGGTGTGCGTGTCGGGCTTCACCGTCGCCTCCATGCTGTGCGGCATCGCCCAGAACATCGAGGAGATGGTGCTGTTCCGCGTGCTGCAGGGCATGTGCGGGGCGGCGCTGGTGCCGCTGGCGCAGGCGGTGATGCTGGAGATCTACCCGATCGAGCGGCGCGGCTGGGCCATGTCGCTGTTCGGGCTCGGCGTGATGATCGGGCCGATCATGGGGCCGATCCTGGGCGGCGTCATCACCGAGTACTACTCCTGGCGCTGGATCTTCTTCATCAACCTGCCCGTCGGCGTCGTCACGGTGGTGGGGCTCACGACCTTCATGGCCGAGTCGGCGGAAAACCGCTCCCAGGTCTTCGACTGGCTGGGCTTCGCCACCCTCAGCGTCGCCATCGGCGCCCTGCAGCTGATGCTCGACCGCGGCGAGCAGCTGGGCTGGTTCGATTCCACCGAGATCGTCACCATGGCCGTCGTCTCGGCCGTGGCCTTCTACTTCTTCATCGCCCACTCGCTCACCACCGATCGGCCGTTCATCTCCATCGAGATTTTCCGCGACCGCAACTTCCTCATCGGGCTGCTCTTCATGTTCGTCACCGGCATCATCCTGGTGGCGACCATCGCGCTGATGGCGCCGATGCTGCAGAGCATGATGGGCTATCCCATCGTCGACGCCGGCCTGTTGCTCGCCACGCGCGGCGCCGGCATGGCCATCTCCATGCTGTTCACCGGCCGGCTGATGATGATGATGGACGTGCGCTACCTGCTGGCCGCCGGCGTCACGTGCTGCGTCGTGTCGCTCTACTACGCCATCGATTTCGGCCCCGACACGCCCATGCGCACCATCGTGTGGACCAGCATGCTGCAGGGGCTGGGGCTCGGCTTCATGTTCGTGACGCTCAACACCATCGCCCTCTCCACGGTGCCGCCGGCGCTGCGCACCCAGGGCACGGCCATGTGGACGCTGATCCGCAATCTCGGCAGCTCCATCGGCGTGTCGGTCGTCATCGCCAACTTGACCAACAAGACCATCATGATGCACGCCCACCTGGCCGAGAGCGTCACGCCCTTCAACCAGGCCATGGCCGACCCGGCAGCGGCCATGCTCGACCCTGCCACCGACACGGGCCGCGCGCTGCTGGAGAACCTCCTCACCCAGCAGGCGGCGGTGATCGCCTACGCCAACGACTTCAAGCTGATGATGCTGGTGACCCTGCTGGCCTTCCCGCTCATCCTC
>DASRDL010000086.1:0-4037 GCA_035652635.1 Hyphomicrobiaceae bacterium
CATCACGTGGATGCCCTTGGAGCCGTTGACGACCTGCGTCACGCGCAGGTCGGCGGCGAGGCTGCAGAGCGCATAGGCCTCCTGCTTCTTGATGCCGGCCTCGCGGGCGATGAGGTCCACCATCTGCCGCAAAGCGATCACCACGCAGTCGTCGAGGTCGGGATCGAAGGCCATGGTGATGACGTGGGTCGGCGTCTCGGCGCGCGGCCACTCGAGGCTCATATCGTCACGCACGATCAGCTCGAAGGTGCCGACGAGCCCCGTCTCGATGGCGGTGATGCACACCTCGCCGTCACCCTGGGCACCGTGCCCGTCGCCCACCGAGAACAGCGCGCCGTCGACGTGGATCGGCAGGTAGAGCGTGGTGCCCGCCACCAGCTCCTTGTTGTCGAGATTGCCGCCGTTGCGGCGCGGCGGCAGCGTCGAGACGCTGCCCCAGGCTGCCGGCGGTGCCACCGCCATCACGCCGAAGAACGGCCGCAGCGGCAGCTCGAGCCCCCACGGCAGGCGCCCCACCATGCGCTTGGGATCGAGCGCAATGTGCATGAGGTGGCGGGTGGGAAAGTCGTCCGGCAGCGCCCCGACCAAGGGACCGGAATAGTTGTAGCCCCAGTCGTAGTTGAGCTCGATGGCCTTGATCCGCACCTCCAGCACCTGGCCGGCCTTGGCGCCCCTGACGGCCACCGGCCCCGTGCACATATGACCCGGGAGCTTCTGGGGCACGCGGTCCTGCACGGCCTTCAGCGCCGCCGGCACGACGAACGGCGGCGGAGGCATGACGTTGCGCGGACCCGAGACGGTGGAGATCGTCACAGTGTCGCCGCTGTCGACGGTGAGAAGCGGCGGCAGACTGGCGTCGAAGTAGCCCCAGTGCACGGTTTCAGCGCCCGCATCCAGGCGATGACTCTTCGGCATGGCGGCTCCCTCCGGCCGTGCTTGGCTCGAAAGCCACACTAGCAGGTCGCCCGGCGCTGCCAACGGATCTGCAGGCGCCACTGGTGCGTTCTCTGTGCTCGGGACGTGGGCCGGATCCGCGCCGGGCACAGGCCGACGGCGCAATGCTCGGTTGCAGATAGCGTGCGGCTGCTCCTATTGCTGCGGTGCAACAGTGGATTTATGTTCTCACTCCAACAAACAGGTGATTGATCAATGAGCGCTACGTGGATCACGAAGTACGGTGTTCGTCGGGTGCGGGTCGAGCCGCCGACGTTCGAGGACGCTCTGTTTGCCGCCGAAGGGTTGACGGCCGACAAGGTGGAGCAGATCGAGATCGCTGCCAGTCTCATGCAGGTGCCGGTCGAGCAGGCACAAGCGGAGGCGGAGCGCATCAGGAAGGAACGCGCCAGCCGCCCGCAGACCGTGCGTCCGCGCCGGTCGGGCGGGGCGGTGGTCGTTGAGCGGCGCTCGCCGCGCCGCGCCGTGCGCGAGCTCCACAGGTAGGCCTGCAGCGGCCGCGGCCTCGCCGCAGGCATGCGCCCCTCCCGCGAAAGGCGCGGCGAACGCCGCGCCTGCGCGCCCTGCGCCGTTGACGCCCCCTGCCGCCCGTTGTATCCGTGATATATCAGCTGCGCAGGGGAGGTTGCGAGCCATGGTCACGGAGCGGCAGAAGGCATTCCGGCAAGAGTACCGCTCGCGCATCGTGGGCTGGTACGACGGCTACCTGCACGTCGCCATCATCTACGCCATGGGAGCCGCGGCCTTCACCATCTATCTTCAGCACATCCACGATGTGCGCCCGCTCGAGTGGCTGGCCGTTCCCCTCACCTTCCTGTTCACCAACATCTTCGAGTGGGCCGTGCATCGCTACGTCATGCACCGCCCGGTGAGCATCAAGGGCCTGCGCGCCATCTACGAGCGCCACACACTCAACCACCACCAGTTCTTCACCGACGAGGAGATGCGCTTCCGCGACCACAAGGACTGGCGCGTCACCGTGTTTCCGCCCTATGCGCTCGTCGTATTCATCCTGATGTCGATCCCCGGCGGACTGGTGCTGGGCTACCTGTTCTCGCCCAACGTCGGCTGGCTCTTCATGTGCACGACCACCGGCATGTACCTGATCTACGAGTTCATGCACTTCTGCTGCCACGTCGAGGAGAACTGGTTCGTCCGCAACTGCCCGTTCGTCAACACGCTCAGGCGCCATCACACCGCCCATCACAACGCGCGGCTGATGATGGAGACCAACATGAACCTGACGTTTCCGATCGCCGACTGGCTGTTCGGCACCTCCGACCTCGACCGCGGCCTGCTGGGCCACCTCTTCAACGGCTACGACGACACGCACCTGAAGTCCAACCTGCGCGGCCGGCCGACGCGGCCCGACATCGCCGCCGCCCAGCCGCTGGGGAACTATTGAGCCAGTTCTCCCTCCCCCCGCTTGCGGGGAGAGGGAGCACGGCGGAGACCGCAATGCCGAGCGACGTCAAGGCCATCCTGTCCGTGATCACGCTGCTGGTGGCGATCGCCTTCGCCTACTGGGAGCTCGGCTCGGGCAACGAGCACCTGTTCTGGTTCGTGATCGGCTTCGGCGTGTTCGCCGTGATCGCCATGTGGGTGTTCCCGGAGGCGGTCGGAAAAGGAAAGGGCGGCGGCAGCAAGGCCTGACGCCGGCCGTCAGTACGACCAGCCGCGCACCCGCAGGGCAGCGCCCTTCTCCGCCAGCCGCTTGTCGATCTCCTGCAGCGACAGCAGCCCCGATTGCGTATCCACGTAGGTGACGACGGAGGCCGCGTTCACGGCCGCTGCCCGCAACGCCTCCTCGGGCGGCCGCTTCATGGCCACGCACGCGGCGAGCGTGGAGCTGAACGCGTCGCCGGCGCCTGCCGTGCCTGCCACCTTGGTCTCCAGCACTGGACAGTGCAGGATGGCATAGGAGGTGGCCAGGAAGGCACCCTCGCGGCCGTCGGTCACCACCACGTGGCGGGCGCCGAGCTTTCGCAGGGCGTCGAAGAAGCTGGCGATGCCCAACTCGTGGCCGCCGCCGATGAAGCCGCGCGTGGCGAGCCGCGGCAGCTGCTCGCCGGGCTTTGCCACGAGCCCCTTGGACCCTTCGCCGAAGCGACCCACCAGACCCGGCACCAGCACATCGGCCTCGGCGCGATTGACCGAGAGAATGTCGATGCGCGGCAGCTGCTCGAGGAACGCCCCTCCGCGGGAGGACAGTTGCCGCACACCCGGGTTCGTCGCCACCAGCGCGCCCTGCGCCTTGGCCGCGTCGATGATGGCGGGGAACGCATCGGCCGATTCGTTGCTGAGCGAGGAGACGTAGACGAGATCGACGGCGAACGCCTCCCGGCGCAGGTCGGCGGTCTCGAGCAGCGTGTTGGCGCCGCGGAACGTGAAGATCGCCGCGTTCCGGTCGTGCGAGGAGACGAGCACCGACGCACCGGTCGGCGCGCGCCCGTCGCGCATGGCCCAGCGGGTCGAGACGCCCTCCTGCATGAGCCGCGCGAGCACGGTCTCCGCGCGCGCGTCCTTGCCGAGCTTCACGAGCGCGGCGACGTCGAGCCCGAGACGGGCCATGGCCACCGCTGCATTCACCGCACCGCCGCCCACGTGCGTGGAAATCTCGAGCGCCTCGGTCTTGCGCCCCTCCTCCAAGAGCAGGAAGGAGTTGTCGGCGTTGATCATGCTCATGCGCTCGATGCGATCGCTGGCGATGATGGCGATGGTATCGATCATGGCGCCGCCGATGGTCAGAGCCTTCATCGTTACCTGTCCTCCTGCTTGCTGCGCCGCCACCCGGCGCCGCGCGCGTCACGGGAGCTGTCGTCGCGGCCGACGAGCGCAGGCCGCGACGTCGGCATCGGCTGCCGACCGCGCACCCGCCTGGCGAGCGCTCATAGCGCTATTTCGGCTGCGGCCCAAACAGCGAGGAGAAGAACGCGGCGCTCGGATTGGGCTCCGACTGAGCCGGCTTCGCGTAGGTTCTTCTCACGCGCTTGGCGCGCGCCTGGCGCCGCGGCCGCGCTGCCGGCTGTGGCGCCTCTGCCTCCTGCGGCAGGGCGGCGGCGGGACTTGCAGCCGTGGCCCTC
>DASRDL010000087.1:0-4893 GCA_035652635.1 Hyphomicrobiaceae bacterium
GTGCTCGATCAGGGGCGCCTGGTCGAGCAGGGCACGCACAGCGAGCTCATCGCCAGGGGCGGCCTCTACGCCAGCCTGTGGAACCGCCAGCGCCAGGCCGAGCGGGCGCGCGAAGAGCTGGCCGAGGCGCTGGCCGACGAGGAAAAGCGCATCGCCGGCGGCCGGCTGGCGCTGGAGCCCTCGGCCGGAAGCAGCGCCGACGCGGTCTCCTGACCAGAGCGCCGGCACCATGAGCGCGCCGCGTCAGCTCTTTGGTCGGCTGCGCCGCTACGTCGTCGAGGCGGCGGCGGTCTGCGCACGCGCCTGGCGCCTTCTGGCACCGCTGCTGGCGCTGGCATGGCGCGCCGCGAAGCCGGTGCTCGGATCCGTGCTCGAGGTCGTCCTCGCCCTCGTCATCGTGTTCGAGGAGTGGGGATGGCGGCCGCTGGCCGAGCTGGTGGGACGGCTCGCGCGCTGGCGGCCGATCGCGGCCATCGAGTCCGTCATCATCCGCCTGCCGCCCTATGCGGCGCTCGTGGTGTTCGTCCTGCCCACGACGCTGCTGCTGCCCCTGAAGCTGGTGGCGCTCGTGCTCATCGCCAACGGCCGGGTGGTGCTGGCGGGCCTGCTGTTCGTCGCCGCCAAGGTGGTGGCGACCGCGCTGATCGCCCGCCTGTTCATGCTCACCCAGCCGGCGCTGATGCAGATCGGCTGGTTCGCTTGGGGCTACGAGACGGTGATGCCGTGGAAGGACGCCCTGACGGCCCGCGTGCGCGCCTCCTGGGCCTGGCGGATGGGACGCCTCGCCAAGGAGCGGGTGCGTCACCTTCTCGCCGCGCAGTGGGTGCGGTTGCGGCCGACGGTGCTGGAGGTGCGCCGGGCGCTGGCCGCCGCCGCCGTCGCCGCGCGCGTGCGCCTGCGCCAGGCGCTGCGCGACATCCGGCTGCGCTCCGGCCCGTAGGGCATGCGAGGCCTCCGCAACCTCAATGGACGGGACGGCAGCCGCCGCCTATCTGTTGGCATGGGACAAGGCTTCGCAGGGACGCCCCCATGCACTTGAAGATCATTGCCGCGACCGCTCTCACATTGCTCATGCCCAGCTGCACGGACGTCATCTCGGGCTGGCTCTACGACCGCACCGAGACCGGCGAGCTCAAGGGCCGGCTGATCGTGGAGTGGGTCGACCAGGACAAGTTCATCTTCATTCCCGACCAGCAGCAGCCGCTCACCTTCACGCGCAAGAACAAGGACGTGATCAGGCCGGATCGGATGTACACGGACGGCGGTTCCGTGCCGCCGGCGCTGCGCTCCATCAAGAGCTACTCGCCGTGGGGCTACGCGCCGGCCTTCATCATCCACGACTGGCTGTTCACCATGAAGCACTGCAGGATCGCCGGCTACGAGGCCTACGATCTCGACAAGGCGGCGACCGTCATGGCCGAGGTGATGAAGACGGTGATGGAGAACCCCAAGTACGGCGGCCCCAACAAGCTCGTGCTCTACAGCATGTACGAGGCCGTGCGCTCCCCGACCGCACGCGGCTACTGGGACAACGGCACGTGCGATACCCCGTCCGGGGCGAGGTCGGCGGCGGGCCAGGTGCGTACCGAGCGCAGCATGCCCTCCGCGGCGCTGAGCGATCCCTCGCGCCCGCGCTTCGTCATCCAGTTCTGAGAGGGTGCACTTTGTCATGCCGGAATTCAGCGGCCGCGAAATATCCGGCACCCAGGCGGCTGAAGACTATGCCCCGAGGCCCTGGATACCGGCTCTCGCGCTGCGCGCGAGGCCGGCATGACAGGAGCGAGGCGCCTCAATCCAGCACGTGGCTGACCATGCCATCGGCGAGCTTGGGCTCGAACCAGGTGGACTTGGGCGGCATGATGCCGCCGGCGTCGGAAACCGCCATCAGGTCGTCCATGCTGGTGGGGAAGAGCGCGAACGCCACCGCCATCTCGCCGGAGCTCACGCGCCGCTCGAGCTCGGCCAGCCCGCGGCCGCCGCCGACGAAGTCGATGCGCTTGTCGGTGCGCGGATCGGTGATGCCGAGGATCGGCTCGATCAGGTGGCGCGTGAGCATGGTGATGGGCAGGCGCGCGATCGGGTCACCGGGCCCCGCGACGAAGTCGGGCAGCAGCTTCAGGCGATACCAGCGCCCGGCGAGGAACATACCGACCTCCGCCGCGCTGCCCGGCCGCACCGGCGACGGCGAGGGAGCCACGGCGTAGCGCTGGCCGATCTCGGCGAGCAGCGCCTCGGGGCTGCGGCCATTGAGATCGCGGATGACGCGGTTGTAGTCGAGGATGGTCATCTCGTGGTGCGGAAAGATGACGCTGAGAAAGTAGCCATGCGAGCCCTCGCCGCCCCCTCGCGCGGCGGCCACCCGTGCCGCTGCCGCGCTGCGGTGGTGGCCGTCGGCGATATAGAGCGCCGGAAGCGCCTCGAACTGCCGGGTGAGCTTGTCGATCACGGCCGCCTCTCCAATGACCCACAGCTCATGGGTGACGTCGTCGTCGGCGGTGACGGAGACGTCGGGGTCGCGCTCGGTGGCTCGGCGCAGGCAGCGGTCGAGCTCGGGCGCGGGCGGATAGGCCATCATCACCGGGCCCGTCTGGGCGTTGAGCGCCTCGATCTGCCTGACGCGGTCGGTTTCCTTCACGGGCGTGGTCAGCTCGTGCTTCTTGATGCGGCCGCCGGCGTAGGCCGCCAGCGAGGCGACGCAGGCAAGGCCCGTCTGGCGGCCACCCGTCCAGGTGGCCCGGTAGGCGTAGTAGTAGGGGTTGGCATCGCGCGTCAGCACGCCCTCGGCGACCATGCGGCGCAGGTTCTCGGCCGCCTTGGCGTAGACCGCGTCGGCGTAGGGATCTGTGTCGGGGGGCAGATCGATCTCGGCCTTGGAGACGTGCAGGAAGCTCCACGGCTTGCCCTTGGCGCGCTCGCGCGCTTCCGCGCTCGAGAGCACGTCGTAGGGTGGGGCCAGGATCTCTCTGGCGCGCGTCGGCACGGGGCGGAGCGCGCGAAATGGACGGATCAGGGTCACGAGCATCTCCCGCTCTCGTTCTTGCTGCCGACCACGATTAGTCGCAGCACGCCAACCTGGCAACGCCTCCTTCCGTGACGGCGCCGTTACGTCGCTCGGGCGCGGGCGATCGCCTCCAGGATCAGCTGCTTGGCCTCGGCGGCATCGCCCCAGCCTTCCATGCGCACCCACTTGCCGGGCTCGAGGTCCTTGTAGTGGGCAAAGAAGTGCTCGACCTGCTCCACCGTGATGCGCGGCAGGTCGGTGTAGTTCATGACATGCTCGTAACGTTTGGTGAGCTTCGGCACGGGCACTGCCAGCACCTTCTCGTCGCCGCCGGCGTCGTCGACCATCTTGAGCACGCCGATCGGCCGCACGTTGATGACGGCGCCCGGCACGATGGGGCGCGTGTTGGCGACCAGCACATCGATGGGGTCGCCGTCCTGCGACAGCGTGTGCGGGATGAACCCGTAGTTGCCAGGATAGCGCATGGGCGTGTGCAGAAAGCGGTCGACGACCAGCGTGCCCGCCGCCTTGTCCATCTCGTACTTGATGGGCTCGCCGCCGATCGGCACCTCGACGATGACGTTCACGTCCTCGGGCGGGTCGTTGCCGACCGCGATGGCATCGATGCGCATGGGTAGGGCACTCCTCTGCGCCTCCGTGTAGTCCAAGGCAGGACACGGCGGCAATGCCCGCACCGTTGATCGGCGGCAGAGAACGGCCTTATCTGGCCCCATGCCAGTGCCCCAGCCAGGCCGCGCCATCCTGATCGCCGGACCGACCGCCAGCGGCAAGTCGCGGCTGGCGCTGCGGCTGGCAGAGGAGATCGGCGGCACCGTCATCAATGCCGACAGCATGCAGGTCTACCGCGAGCTGCGCGTGCTCACCGCCCGGCCGACGGCCGAGGAGGAGGCGCGGGCGCCGCATGCGCTCTACGGGTTCGTGAGCGGCGCCGAGGCCTACTCGGCCGGCCGCTATGCCGCCGATGCGGCGCGGGTCATCGGCGAGGCGCGCGCGCGCGGCCGCATTCCCATCGTCGTCGGAGGCACCGGCCTCTATTTCCAGGCGCTGCTCGAAGGCCTCTCGCCGGTGCCGCCGATCGATCCCGCCGTGCGCGCCCGCTGGCGGGCGGAAGCGGCAGGGCGGCCGGCGCCGGAGCTGCACGCCCTGCTCGCCCGGGACGATCCAGAGATGGCCGCTCGGCTGATGCCGACCGACCGCCAGCGCATCGTGCGCGCGCTCGAGGTGCTGGAGAGCACGGGCCGCTCGCTCGCCGACTGGCAGAGGGAGAGCGGCGCGCCGGCCCTCGAGGAGGCGGCGACCGAGCGGCTGCTGGTGCTGCCCGAGCGGGCGGCGATCAACGCTGCGATCGAGGCCCGCTTCGATGCCATGCTGGCTGCCGGCGCGCTGGCCGAGGTCGAGGGCCTGCTGCGGCTCGGCCTGTCGTGGGAGCTGCCCGTGATGCGCGCCCTCGGGGTGGCGGCGCTCGCCGCGCACCTCGCCGGCCGCGCCACGCTCGCCGAGGCCGCGGCGGTGGCGAAGACGGAGACGCGGCAGTACGCCAAGCGCCAGGCGACCTGGCTCAAAAGCAAGATGAAGTCGTGGCGACGACTTTCTACGCAACAAATGAAAACATTTTCGGCCTTCGACTTGTCATTCAATGAACCTTAGCGGTTGACCGGCCATCCTCCAGCGCATAGGTTGCCGCCGCCTCCGGTGCCAGCCGGCGGCGGCATCGGCAATGGAGCGTGGCAATGGCGATGAAAATGACGGGCGCCGAGATGGTGATCCGGGCGCTGGCCGACCAGGGTGTCGAGCACATCTTCGGCTATCCGGGCGGCGCGGTGCTGCCGATCTACGACGAGCTGTTCCAGCAGGAGAAGGTCACCCACGTG